>JASFOZ010000027.1:0-18264 GCA_050116255.1 Desulfarculaceae bacterium | reverse complement strand
ATGGAGGAGTTCTCCTATAAGAATCTCCATCAGGTGCCCAAAGTAGTCAAAGTGGTTTTGAACATGGGGGTGGGAGAGGCCATCCAAAACGTCAAAGTCCTGGATAACGCCGCTGAGGAGCTGACCCTTATCGCCGGGCAAAGGGCGATGATTAACCGCGCCAAACGCTCCATCGCCTCTTTTAAATTGCGCGAGGGGATGCCCATCGGGACTTCGGTCACTCTGCGGGCGGAACGTATGTGGTACTTCCTGGACAAGCTGATGCACGTGGCCTTACCCCGGGTGCGCGACTTTAGGGGGGTGAGCCCCAAGGCCTTTGATGGGCGCGGTAACTATACTCTGGGCATAAAAGAGCACATTATCTTTCCTGAGATCGATTACGACAAGATCGACAAGATCAAGGGAATGAACATTACTATTGTCACTACGGCTAACACCGACGAGGAGGGGCGGGCCCTGCTCAGAAACATGGGCATGCCCTTTAGAGGTTGATTTTCCCGGAGTTAACCGGGGCGGAACTACAGACGGAGGCATTTTGTGGCCAAAAAGGGACTCATCAACAAGGCCATCCGCAAACCCAAATTCAAGGTGCGGGCCTACAATCGTTGCCCCATCTGCGGACGGCCCCGGGCCTATCTACGCAAGTTTGGGGTGTGCCGAATTTGTTTCAGGACCTTGGCCTTGCGCGGGGAGATACCCGGCGTGATCAAGTCGAGTTGGTAGGAGTAGAGGAAACATGTCCATGTCCGATCCCATTGCTGACATGCTCACTCGCGTGCGTAATGCCTTAATGGCCCGTCACGAAGAGGTGGGTATACCCAATTCGCGGATGAAGTCCTCTATCGCCGAGGCCCTACTTAGAGAAGGATATATCAACGCCTACGAGGTGATCTCCGACGGCAAGCAGGGCATTTTGAAGATTACGCTCAAGTACGTTCGGGAAAAGCCCGTTATCGAAGGACTGGAGAGGATCAGCAAACCCAGCCGCAGGGTGTATGTATCCCATGCGGATATTCCCAAGGTGAGAAACGGGTTAGGCAACAGCATCCTGTCCACGCCCAAGGGCGTCATGAGCGATAAAGAGGCCCGCAAACAAAGAGTAGGCGGCGAGGTACTCTGCGCCGTTTGGTAAGGAGTGCGGGAGTTTAAACCATGAGTCGGGTAGGTAAACAACCGGTTGAGTTACCCAAGGGAGTCGAGGCCAAGATCGCAGGTCAAAAGGTCGAGATCAAGGGTCCCAAGGGTTTGTTGTCGCGGGAGTTTCACTCCTTGGTGGAGGTTAGCCAGGACGATGGCCGGCTTCAGGTGAAACCCCGGGAGGAAAGCCAAAAAGCCAGAGCTCTGTGGGGGCTTACCCGCAGCCTTTTGAATAACATGGTAACGGGTGTAAGCCAGGGATTCTCCCGGGTTCTGGAGATCAACGGTGTGGGCTACCGCGCCGAACTTTCCGGGGCCACCTTGAAGATGTCCCTGGGCTACAGCCATCCGGTGGTTTTTGAATTGCCCAAGGGAATCTCCGGCCAGGTCGAAAAAAACACGGTTTTGACTCTCTCTGGAATCGACAAGGAGCTCCTGGGGCAGACGGCAGCCACGATCCGCGCTTTTAGGCCACCCGAGCCCTATAAGGGCAAGGGCATCAAGTACGCCGAAGAGGTCATCCGGCGCAAGGTTGGCAAGGCGGGCGTGAAATAGGGCGGTGAAAGGTCAAAACCGATGGGACAGATGCCATTCGGTATTCACTGCCTGCGTAAAAACACCTGGTTTGGGAGCATAGCTTACCGCCAGGCTTTGATGTAGATGGATTAGAGCTTAAAGAGGTTTGGCTAATGAGTAAGACCAATCCTAGAATTGTGGCCTGGACCAAGCGCAAGGCGAGAGTGGCGCGCAAGGTGCGCGGCACGGCTGAGCGCCCCCGGCTTACGGTCTTTCGTTCCCAAAGGCACATCTATGCCCAGGTGATAGACGACGACCAAGGGTCGACATTGGCGTCTGCATCCAGCATGTCGCCCCAGTTGCGCAAAAAGCCCGGACACAAGGGTAATGTGGCCACCGCTAAAGAAGTGGGAAAGGCCTTGGCCGAGGCTGCTGTGAAAACGGGGATTAAATCGGTGGTATTTGACCGCAACGGATATCTGTATCACGGCCGCGTGAAGGCCTTGGCCGAGGCTGCCCGCGAAGCCGGTTTGGAGTTCTAGCCATATGCTGGAAAGAAGGCCCCCCAGAAGAGACGGTTTTCGGAGAGACCGGGTCGATGACGAGCTGCAGCTTATCGACAAGGTTGTGCATATCAATCGCGTGGCCAAGGTGGTCAAAGGCGGACGCCGTTTCAGCTTTTCCGCAGTAGTGGTGGTTGGCGACGGCATGGGCAGTGTGGGGTCCGGGCTGGGCAAGGCCAACGAGGTTCCGGAGGCGATCCGCAAGGCCATCGAAAAGGCCAAACGTGACATGAAGCCCATCCCCATGGTGGAAGGCACCATCCCCCACCAGGTCGAGGGCAGATACGGCTCCGGTTGTGTGCTCTTGAAGCCGGCCCATCCCGGAACCGGTGTTATTGCAGGCGGTGCGGTGCGGGCGGTGCTGGAGGCGGCCGGGGTCAAAGATATTTTGACCAAGTGCCTGGGCTCGCATAACCCGCACAATGTGGTGAAGGCCACCATGGAGGGCCTGCGCAGCCTGAGCAGCACCGAAGAGGTGGCCAAAAAGCGCGGCCTGTCCACGGAAGAGGTGGTTGTCTAGAGGGCTGGATGCATAGGCATTGCGGCAGCAACTGACCCAGGAATTACGAGGAAGAATCATGGCGGACAAAATCCAGGTCAAACTTATAAAGAGCGGCATTAGCCACCCTCAGCGCCACAAAGACACCTTGCGCGGCCTGGGCCTGACCAAACTGAACAAGGTCGTAAGTCTGGATGACACCCCGGCGATTCGAGGCATGATAAATAAGGTCCACCATCTGGTGCAGGTGCTGGACTAAGGCAGGAAGACGGTTGTCATGAAGCTGAATGAATTAAAGCCGCCGGCCGGATCCCGCAAGAATAAAAAGCGCCTGGGGCGCGGCCAGGGAAGCGGCCAGGGCGGCACTTCGGGAAAGGGCCACAAAGGCCAGAACTCCCGCAGCGGCGGAGGAGTCAGGGTCGGCTTCGAAGGCGGCCAGATGCCTCTGCAAAGGCGCCTGCCCAAACGCGGGTTCACCAATATTTTTGCGGCCAAGGTGGCCCGGGTGAACCTGCGGGACTTAAACCGCTTTGAGGCGGGCAGCGTGGTTGATGCCCAGGCCCTGATTGAGGCGGGTCTGGTCAAGGGTGGTTTCGATTACATAAAACTGCTGGGCCAGGGTGAGGTGGATCGCGCCCTGACCGTGCGTGTCGATAAAATAAGCGCCGGAGCCAAGGACAAGATAGAGGCCGCCGGCGGCAAGGTGGAGTTGAAGGAACTCTGAGAAGGGCGGGCCGGAGGACATCAGCAACAGGTTGAGTCCGGAGGCAATGGTTTTGGAGCAGAGATAAAGTGGCGGTTACCAGCGGCGTCGGAAACATAATGCGCATTCCCGAGCTGAAGCGGCGGGTCTTATTCACCTTGGTGATGCTCGCGGTTTACCGGGTGGGCTGCGCCATCCCCACCCCTGGTATCGACGCCACCGCCTTGGCTGCTTTTTTCGCCAAATTCAAAGGCACCATCCTGGGCCTGTTCGACATGTTCAGCGGCGGCGCCCTGGAGCGGATGAGCATATTCGCTTTGGGGATCATGCCCTATATCTCGGCCAGCATTATCCTGGAACTTATGACCGTGGTCATCCCCCATCTGGCTCAACTCAAAAAGGAAGGCCAGGCGGGGCGCAAGAAGATCACCCAATACGCCCGTTACGGCACGGTATTACTTTCCTTGATCCAGGGTTTCGCCATAGCCATCGGACTTGAATCCATGACCAGCCCCGGCGGGGCCTTGATCGTTCCCAATCCCGGCTGGGGATTCAGGCTGCTCACCATGACCACCCTTACCGCGGGCACCGCCTTTATCATGTGGCTGGGAGAACAGATCACCGAACGCGGCATCGGCAACGGGATCTCGCTGATCATCTTTGCCGGCATCGTGGCCTCCATACCCTCGGCCATCAGCAACACCGTATCCATGCTGCGCCTGGGTGAGGTAAGCATATTCATGCTGGTCATCCTGGTGGCGGCCATGATTGGGGTGATCGCGGTTATTTGTTTTGTGGAGCAAGGCCAAAGACGTTTGCCGGTGCAATACGCCAAGCGGATGGTGGGCCGGCGCATGTACGGCGGCCAATCCACCCATCTGCCCCTTAAGATAAACACCAGCGGCGTGATTCCACCCATATTCGCCAGCGCCATCATTATGTTCCCCACCACCATCGCCCAGTTCATTCAGGTGCCCTGGGTGCAAAAGGCGGCCGCCTCCATTACCCCGGGGGGATGGGTCTACAGCGCCATATATGTGGCCATGATCTTTTTCTTCTGCTACTTCTACACGGCGGTCACCTTCAACCCCACCGACGTTGCGGACAATATGAAGAAGTACGGTGGGTTCATCCCCGGCATCCGCCCGGGCAAGCGCACCGCAGAATATATAGACCGGGTGCTGACCCGCATAACCCTGGGAGGGGCCGTGTACTTATCGGCGGTTTGCGTGTTGCCCACGGTTTTGATAAGCCAGTTCAACGTGCCCTTCTATTTTGGGGGTACGGCCCTGTTGATTGTGGTGGGGGTGGCCTTGGACACCATGGCCCAGATCGAAAGCCACTTGCTGCAAAGAAGCTATGAGGGCTTTTTGAAAAAAGGAAAGGTTAAAGGCCGCTAGCCGTTTAGTGGTCTACAAGTTGGAACAGCCCTAAGGCGCGGCTCTTATGGTCATTTTTAAGGGCCAGGTATGAAGCCAGGATCGAGCGGCGCTGATATTTGATTCCGGGCGGCAGAGGAAAGGGAGCTACTGCGATGAACATCATTTTGTTGGGCCCTCCGGGGGCGGGAAAAGGCACCCAGGCCAAGATGCTTATCGATGAGTACGGCATACCACAGATCTCCACCGGAGATATGCTCCGGGAGGCGGTTAAGAACCAGACTGCTTTGGGCCTTGAGGCCAAGAAATATATGGACTCCGGCCAGCTGGTGCCCGATGAGGTGGTGATCGGACTGGTGCGGGAACGAATCGCCCGGCCCGATTGTGAAAAAGGCTTTATGCTGGATGGCTTTCCCCGCACAGTTCCCCAGGCCGAGGAACTGGACAAGGTGCTGAGTGAGATGAGCAAAAAGATCGATCACGTAGTCAGCATCGAAGTCCCCAACCAGGAGCTGATGGGACGCCTCACCGGCAGACGCACCTGCAAAAACTGCGGCCAGGGTTATCATGTGATGTTCGATCCTCCCCAAAAGGAGGGCCAGTGCGACAAGTGCGGGGGCGAGCTGTTTCAGCGCGATGATGACAACGAGCAGACCGTGGCCAATCGCCTGAAGGTATACGACGACCAGACCAAGCCCCTGATCGATTATTACCAGGGTAAGGGTCTTTTGCGGCCCATAGATGGCGTCGGCGCCATCCCTGATATCTTCGGACGCGTCAAGGCAGTGCTGGGTTGAATATAGGGCCGAGGCCCGGAGTGCAATGATTAAGATAAAGAGCCCGGACGAGATGGAACTGATGCGCGAGTCCAATCGCGTCGTGGCTCAAGTCTTGGAGGCGATCACAGAGGAAGCGGCGCCTGGTGTAACCACCGCCGCACTAGACAGATTGGCTGAGGATCTTTGCCGTCAGTCCGGGGCGGAGCCGGCTTTCAAGGGCTATCGCGGCTTTCCTTTCGCCCTTTGCTGCTCGGTGAACGAGCAGGTAGTGCACGGGTTTCCCAGTGATCATGCCCTTAAGGCTGGAGATATCCTCTCGGTTGACTTCGGGACCCTGCTTAACGGTTTTTATGGCGACGCCGCCACCACCTTGGCCATTGGCCGGGTGAACAAACAGGCCCGCGAGTTGATGGATGCCACCCGGAGCGCCCTGGAAGCGGGCATCAAAAAGATGCGCCCTGGAAACCGCCTGGGGGATGTTTCCGCGGCCGTGCAGGAGGTGGCTGAAAAAGCAGGCTTTTCCGTGGTCAGGCAGTTTGTGGGGCATGGAATAGGCCGCGAATTGCACGAGGACCCCCAGGTGCCCAATTATGGTCAGTCCGGCAAGGGGCCTGAGCTTAGGCCGGGGATGGTCATAGCCATAGAGCCCATGGTTAACGTAGGCACCTGGGAAGTGAAAGTTTTGGATGACGGTTGGACGGCGGTGACAGCCGATGGTGAACTTTCGGCTCACTTTGAGCATACGGTGGCCATTACAGAGGATGGCCCCAGGATTTTGAGCCTGCCGTGAGGATTCTGAGCCACGGCAGCAAGCTCCGGGAAAACAACCAGGAGCGGGATAATAAATAAGCCCCCAAGAAAATGATCTTGGGGCAGGCTCCAGCCGGATTGCCTTTGCTTTGAGGGGTGCAGGGCTGGGGTGAAAATACAAAGAAACGGGGTTGGGATCCATGAAAGTTCGTGCTTCAGTAAAGCGTATCTGCAGGGACTGCAAGATCATAAAGCGCAAGGGCGTGGTCCGGGTCATCTGCAAGAAGAATCCCCGCCACAAGCAGCGTCAGGGATAGGGAGGATAGTTGTGGCCAGAATCTCAGGTGTGGACCTGCCGCGCAATAAGCGTATCGAGGTGGCGCTGACCTATATCTTTGGCATCGGGCGATCCTCTTCCCAGAAGATCCTGGGGGAAGCCGGGGTGGATCCGGACACCAGAAGCGACAAGCTCACTGATGAAGAAGTCACCCGCATACGTACCGTGATCGACGCCAAGTTCAAGGTCGAAGGTGATCTACGGCGCGAGGTGTCCATGAATATCAAACGCCTGATGGATTTGGGCTGCTACCGGGGCCTGAGGCACCGCCGGGGTTTGCCGGTGCAGGGGCAGCGCACCCGCACCAACGCGCGCACCCGTAAGGGACCGCGCCGCTCGGTCTTGGGCAAGAGGAAGAAATAATGGCAAAAACCGTCAGAAAATCCGGGCGCAAGCGCAAGGAGCGTAAAAACGTCCCCACCGGGGTGGCCCATATCCAGTCCACCTTTAATAACACCGTGGTCACCATCACCGATCCTTCGGGCAACACGGTTGCCTGGTCCTCTGCGGGTGTACAGGGCTTCAAGGGATCGCGCAAGTCGACACCCTTCGCCGCTCAGCTGGCGGCGGAGGACGCGGCCAAAAAGGCCATGGATCAGGGCATGCGTTCAGTGGAGGTGTATGTCAAGGGTCCCGGCGCCGGCCGCGAGGCGGCCCTGCGCGCCCTCAGCTCCGCCGGTATCCAGATAACTTTGATTCGCGATGTTACGCCAATTCCCCACAACGGCTGCCGGCCCCCCAAGCGGCGGCGGGTATAGCCGCAACACATCGGAGGAAGGAACTTGGCTAGATATAGTGGTTCTATCTGCCGCCTTTGCCGACGCGAGGTGCAGAAGCTTTATCTCAAAGGAGACCGCTGCTACAGCGAGAAGTGCGCTGTGGAGAGGCGGGCTTATCCTCCCGGCCAGCACGGCCAGTCGCGCCGAAGCAAGGTGAGCGACTATGGTCTGCAGCTCCGGGAGAAGCAAAAGGTCAAACGCATGTACGGCTTGGCCGAAAAGCAGTTTCGCCTGACTTATAAACGCGCCGCTCGCATGCGGGGAGTTACTGGCCACAATCTGCTTTTGCTGCTGGAGACCAGACTGGACAATGTGGTCTACAGATTGGGTTTTGCCAGCTCCCGCAACCAGGCCCGTCAATGGGTGCGCCACGGCCATATCAACCTAAACGGCCGGCGGCTGAACATTCCCTCGGCACAGGTGAAAGTGGGAGACGTTTTGAGCGTCAAGGAGAAAAGCCGAGAGAATGATTTGATAAAACAGTCGCTGGAGGCGGTTGCCAGGCGCAATGTACCCAGTTGGTTGGAATTGGACGCCAAGGATTTTAGCGGCACGGTCAAGGCCATGCCGACCCGCGAGGAGCTGACCATGCCCATGCAGGAGCAGCTGATCGTGGAGCTTTACTCCCGCTAAGTCAGAGCCGGGGTAACCCATCACTCAAGGGAGTCGCTATGGAGAGGAACTGGAGAGAGCTAATCAGGCCCTCCCGCCTGGAGATAGACGAGAAAAAACACACGGACTACTTTGGTAAGTTCTCCTGTGAGCCGCTGGAGCGTGGCTTTGGCCACACCATAGGCAACGCCCTGCGGCGCATTCTGATCTCGTCCCTGCAGGGCGCGGCAATTACCAATGTGCGCATAGAAGGCGTGTTGCATGAATTCTCCACCATCCCGGGGGTGTTGGAGGATGTCAGCGATATCATTTTGAATCTTAAGGGGGTGCGGCTGCGCTACTTGGGCCATGAGCCCGCAACCCTGACCATAAGCGTCAGTGAAGAAGGTGAGTTCAAGGCCGGCGGCATCCAGGCCCCGCCTGATGTGGAGATCCTCAATCCGGAACATCACATCGCCACTCTGGGTCCGGAGGGACGGCTGGAGGCGGAGCTTACGGTGAAGACCGGCAAGGGCTATATCACCGCCGACCGCAACAAGAACCCTGACGATCCCATCGGAGTCATCGCCTTGGACGCGGCCTTTTCGCCGATTACCAAGGTAAACTACGTGGTCAACCAAGCCCGTGTGGGCCAGATAACCGACCATGACAAGCTGACCCTGGAGGTGCATACCAACGGCGCCGTCAGGCCTGATGACGCTTTGGCCTATGCTGCCAAGATATTAAAAGAGCAGCTGAACATCTTTATAAACTTCCCTGAGGAGACAGAGCCCGAGGTCGAAGAGGAAGAAGAGCTACCCCCGGTCAATGAGAATCTTTTCCGGACCGTGGATGAACTTGAACTCAGCGTACGCAGTGCCAACTGCCTGAAGAATGCCAATATAAAATACATCGGCGAACTGGTGCAGCGCTCTGAGAGTGAAATGCTCAAAACCAAGAACTTCGGCCGAAAATCCTTGAACGAAATCAAGGAGATGCTAACCGAGATGGGGCTGAGCCTGGGTATGGGCCTGGATAGCTTTCCCTCCCGGGAAGAGTTGGACACAAGGATTAAGGAAAAATGAGACACAAGCGCCTTTCCCGGAGGCTTTCGCGCACCACGGCCCACCGTAAGGCTATGATGCGCAATCTGGTAACCTCCTTGTTCATACACGATAAGGTGGAGACCACCATGGCCAAGGCCAAGGAGCTCAGGCCCGTGGCCGAGAAGATGATCACCCTGGCCAAGCGTGGAGACCTTCATGCCCGCCGCCAGGCCGAGTCTGTTATCCGCAGCCACCAGGTATGCTCCAAGCTGTTTGAGGACGCCGGTGATAGATATCAGGACCGCATCGGCGGGTATGTGCGCGTTACCCCCACCCGCATCCGCAGAGGGGACGCTGCGCCCATGGCCTTGGTGGAGATCATCGCCCCAGCCAAGGCGGCCAAGAAGTAGCTGCGTATTAGTTCAAGGTGACTTTAATAGGCGCGCCCAATCAAAGGGCGCGCCTTTTGCGTAGAGGTAATGGCCTTGGAATTATGCCCGGCTAAAACGGGCTATAGATCAAGCCCGGCTTATAAAAAGGCCAGACTTGCCGCCTCAAACACGGATACGGCCTGAACCCATTATCATCTTGCCGCCCCTTAGGTCACACAGACCACCTGCCCTTGGGTCATGCGGATCAGGTCCTGAGGGGTGAGCTTGAACACGGCCTTGGGAGTACCGGCGGCGGCCCATATCTGTTCAAATCGCATCAGGTCGTCCCCGATGAATGTTGTCAGCGGTTGATCATGGCCCACTGGGGGCACACCCCCGATTACAAAACCGGTGGCCTGGCGCACAAAGTCCGCGTCAGCCTTGGCAATGGGCTCACCCAAAAATTCCTGCACCTTTTTTTCATCCACCCGGCGGTCTCCGCTGATAATGACCAGAACCGGTTTTCCGGACTGCGCCGCCCGGAAGATTAGCGACTTGGCGATCTGGCCTAATTTGCAGCCCACCGCCTGGGCCGCTTCTTTGGCGGTGCGGGTGGATTGGGGCAGCTCCACCACCGAGTCGGGCAAACCCAAGTCTATCAAGGCCTTTTGAACCTTCTGGGCGCTGGCGCTGAGTTGTGCGGGCATTGATTGGCTCCTTGATTAAAAGTGGTTTTCGAGACGGGGCTGTAATTCACCACCCTGGCCCACGTTGAAATCGGAATGCAAGGCATGGGAACGCAAACCTCACTTTTCGACTCCAGGCCGGAATTGTACGAGGGTTGAGCCAAACGAACGCATTAAAAAGGGATATCGTCGTCTCCCGCTGGCGGGGGCCCGCCGAGATCATCCCCGCTGTAGCCGCTGCTTCCCCCCGCCTCACCGCCGCCGCCCAGAAACTGGACCTCACGGGCGTTGATCTCGGTCATATAGCGCTTGTTGCCGTTTTGGTCGTCCCAGCTGCGGGTGCGGATACTGCCTTCAACGTACACCTGGCGACCTTTACTGAGATACTGGCCGCAGATTTCGCCCAGTTTTCCCCAGGCCACCACGCGGTGCCATTCCGTGCGTTCCTGCTGGTTGCCTTCGCGGTCCTTGAAGACCTCGCTGGTGGCCAGGCGGAATGTGCATAAAGCAGTGCCGCCAGCGGTGTATTTCATCTCGGGGTCTGCACCCAAGTTGCCGATAAGAAAAGCTTTGTTGATGCCACGTGCCATGGGGCTCTCCTTTTCTGGTATCATCAGAACCTAGCACAGAGCAGTTGGCGCTGGCAAGGGCGCCCTCCAAGCAGCAGAGGAGAGGAGTCTGAAACTGAATATGTGGCTGCCGCTACGCTTGATCTGGTCGTTGTGGGCCCTGGTTTGGTTCGGTCTGGTAACAGGTATGGGCTCTTTGCTAACCTTGGGCGTGAGCCTGGCCGGCACCAGCGAGGCCAAGGTGCAATGGGTGCCCCGGATTTGGGCCCGGGCCTTAATCTGGGGAGTAGGGTGTCCGGTAAGCTCACAGGGTTTGGAGAAGTTAGCCTCAGGCCAGACCTTTGTTTTTGCCTCCAATCACACCTCAGCCCTGGATATCCCGGCTGTACAGGCGGTGCTTCCCCCCAACTTCCGATGGATCGCCAAGAAAGAATTGTTTAGCATACCTGTGTTCGGACAGGCGCTGAGGCATGCGGGCTACATCCCCATTGACCGGAGCAACCGACGCGAGGCCATGAAGAGCCTGAAACGGGCTGCTGAACGCATCGCCGGCGGGGCCAGTGTGGTGATTTTTCCCGAGGGCACCCGCTCACCTGACGGCAAGCTTCTGCCCTTCAAGTCCGGGGGGCTGGGTCTGGCCATAAAGTCGGGGCGGCCGGTGGTGCCCATGGCCATTCTGGGTGCGGGCAAGGCCCTGCCTCCCAAGAAATACATCTTAAGCCCTCAGAGGGTCCGGATAGTGGCTGGTTCGCCCATTTCCACCAGCGGCCTGGAGCTTAAGGACCGGGACCATCTGGCCAATCAGGTGCGTGAAAAAGTGGAAGAATTACTAGCTGAAAATTAACCTGATATCAATTGTTCGAAGTGAGTCCGGGACTGCCCCCGGCTTCGGAAATAAAGCGCAATATATGATATTTTAATATACTTGCTCACAACAGCGTGGATGGTATTTTAGTTGCCTGCAAAAAGTCTTAAAAATAAAAGCACCCAGGGGTTTGCGCTTTTAAGTAAACCGCCCTCCTGGTTATGGTTGGCGGCTGCGATTTTTCTCTGGGTGCTGACCTTGCTGGCGGCAGGCATCCTGGCCGGTTTTAGCCAACAGGACCCCACTTTTTCAGATCCCAACCGCCAACCGGTCCACCATCCACTAGGGTACCTGGCGGCCTTGTTGGCCGGTCTGGCCTATGAATCCTGGGGGCTGGCTTGCTGGTGGGTAATCATCATCCTGCCTCTGGCCGGCCTGAGCGTGTGGCGGGGCCGGGGATTCAACCCGCTTCTGCCCCTGAGCGCCGGGGCTTTCTGGCTCTGTCTGGGTACAGCCGCCATGTTGGGACTTACTGATTCCCGGTTACCCCTGGGCGGCGGCAGCGCCGCTTTGCCCATGGGGGGCTTGGGGGGCGTGGCCATGGCCCAAGGCTTGCTCCATTGGCTGGCGCCTTTTTGGGCCTGGTTCGTCCCGGGGGTGGTGGCTGCCGGGGGTTTGGCCGCCATGGTGTGGGCGGCATGGCCGGTGCTGGGGCCATTTCTGGAGCCGTACACAAATGCCAAACCCGAAAATCAGGCGTCCCCGGAGCCGGCCCCGCCGCTGCCTCCCCGGGAAGAACCTATTTCCTTGCAGCCGGATATGAACAAAACCCCGGACCCAGGGCCCCGTATAAGGCCCCGCGCCGCGCAGCCCACTCCGGTAAAACCTACTCCCAAGGCCGCCCCCAGCCCGGATCCGGTGCGGCTTCCTTCCTTGGATTTGTTGCAGGCGATTCCGGAGATGAGGACTGAGGAGCAGGAGGAGGTGCTGCGGCAGAACTCCCGGCTTTTGGAGGCCAAGCTGGCGGACTTCGGCGTGCAAGGCCAAGTGGTGGAAGTGGCTCCCGGACCGGTGGTGACCATGTATGAATTCAAGCCAGCCCCAGGGGTCAAGATCAGCAAGGTGGCCAACCTGAGCCATGACCTGGCCATGAACCTCAAGGCCAGCTCCATCCGCATCGTCGCCCCCATACCGGGTAAAGCCGTCATCGGCATCGAAATCCCCAGCCAGCAGAGGGAAACGGTTTTCCTGCGCGAGCTTATGTCGTCATCCGCCTTTCAGAACCAACGCTCTCCCTTAACCATCGCCCTGGGCAAAGACATCCTGGGGGCGCCGGTGGTGGAGGACCTCAGCCGCATGCCCCACCTGCTCATCGCGGGCGCCACCGGCAGCGGTAAAAGCGTATTCATCAATACCTTGGTTCTTTCCATTCTTTACAAGGCCTCGCCCAGCATGGTGCGCCTAATCATGGTGGACCCCAAGCGTATCGAGCTTTCCACCTATAATGACATCCCCCATCTTCTGCACCCCATCATTACCAACCCCCGCGAGGCCACCGCCGGTTTGCGCTGGGCGGTCAACGAGATGGAACGGCGCTATGAGCTTTTGGCCCACATGGGGGTGCGGGGCATCGAATCTTTTAACCGCCGCCTTTTAAAGAGAGGTTGGCCTTCCTCTTCTCTGGAGCTGGATGAGGTTCTGCCTCCGCCGGATGGGCCATTGCCATATATCGTGATTGTGATTGACGAGCTGGCCGACCTGATGATGGTGAGTTCCAAGGAGGTGGAGTCCTTGATCACCCGTTTGGCCCAGATGGCCCGCGCCGCCGGAATGCACCTGGTGTTGGCCACCCAAAGGCCCTCGGTGGATGTGATCACCGGCCTGATTAAGGCCAACTTCCCGGCGCGCATATCGTTTCAGGTCACCTCCCGGGTGGACAGCCGCACCATCTTGGACCAGCAGGGGGCTGAAAACCTCTTGGGCAACGGGGACATGCTCTTTATGCCTCCGGGAACCGCCTCCATAGTGCGCTTGCACGGGGCATATGTCAGCGACGCCGAGATTCAAGGAGTGGCCGATTATCTCAAGGCCCAGGCCCGGCCCGAGTATGACGAATCCATTGTCCAAACCACCCCCGACGGCGAAGCCGGCAATGGATTTGAGGAAGAAGATGAAAAATATCTGGAGGCGGTGGCCCTGGTGCGCCAGACTGGCCAGGCCTCCATATCCTTTGTGCAGAGGCGGCTGCGGGTGGGCTACAACCGGGCCGCCCGCATGATCGAGCAGATGGAGCGAGAAGGTATAGTTGGCCCCAGCGACGGATCCCGACCCAGGGAGGTCTTGAGCAGGGATTAGCGTTATTTTTAGAAACCGGGTTCAAGATCTTCAAGAGGATACTAAAGAGTTTCAAACCCCCATATCAGCTTTACAGGATGAAAATGACTGGGTTGATATGGTCTTAAAAAGAAGCGGTAGAGTCGGCTGCGCGTCTGTCTTGCCCCGGCGTTGATGGGAACTAACATGAAAACTCCGTTTGTTTCGCTGATATTGGTTTCTTTCCTGTTTGGAGCCGGCTTTTTTCAGGCCGCGGCGGCCCAGGAAGACGCCGCTGCTTTGGCCACCCGCATCCAGGCCAAAGCCAAGTCCATAGATGCGCTGTCTGCTGACTATGAGCGCACCAGCCGCTTTGCAGCGGCGGGTTCGCACTTGAAGCGTTTGGTCAAGGGCAGCGGCAGGCTTTACTGGGCCCGGGAGCTTAACCTGCGCCTGGAACAAAATACGCCGCGTCAGGAACTGATCGTGGCCAATGCCGGGTCGGTCTGGTGGGTCCGGCCTAAGCGCAAACAGGCTGACCGCTATCCGGCTGAGCAGTTCACCGGGGGGCTGAAACCCCTGCTGGAGGCATTGGGCGGCCTGGCCCGCCTGGACCGGGACTTTGTCTTGCATATGCCATCCAAAGAAGAGAGCGCCCTGGGCCAGGGCGGGCCGGTGCTGGTGCTTATCCCCAAGTCAAAACGGGCCGACCTGACCCGCCTGATTATTTGGTTCGATGCCCAGCGGCTTTTGCTAAAAGGCTTCCGCATGCTCAATCTGGTGGGCGATGTCACTGAATACAGGCTTACCAACGTGTCGATTAACCCCTCCCTGGCTGTGGATGCCTTTACTTTTTCTCCGGCTGAGGATTACAAGGTCAGAGACCACGGATTGGATAAGCAGTAGATCGCCCCCCTTCTTAAGCGCCACAAGAAAAAACCACCTTTGCTTGCGGGAAAATAGGCGACGCCAGCCGGTCACCTGGGTCCTCCTCCGCCCTTGGCGGATGAGTCACTCCTGATAGGGGATTTCAAACAGCTTATTAGGGATAGGGGTCAATAAGGTTGGGGGTCCCTGGGGATTCACGGCCACCGTGTTTTCCAGGCCCACCGGGCCGATATCCATAACTATCTTAAGCTCCAGGGTATAGCATTGCCCGGCCTTTACCTTTTCCGGGGAGCCTTTGAGCAGATAAGGAGGGGCGCCCAGTTCCAAACCGGCGCCGTGGGCCAGATAGCGGATGCGTTGGTCGGCCTGACCCAAGAAATAATCGCTGAATCCATGGTCCGCGGCCACCTGCACCCCCATATCAAAGAGTTCGCCGCTCACCGCCCCTGGCCGCAGGTTTTCCATTATGGCCTGGTCCACCGCCTCCAGGCACTCATGGGCGCGGTGAATGATCTCCGGCGCCTGGCCCAGGCAATAGGTGCGGGTTTGATCAGTGGCGTATCCATCCACGCTGAAGCTCATATCCGCTATCACCGGTTCATGGGGCTTGATGCGGCGGAGGCTGGCCCCCACCGGGAAGGCGGGGGAGAGGCCAAAGCCGTTGAAGGGTGCGTCCAAGGCGCTGGGCCGGTTGGCCTCGGGCCCGGCCACCAGGTGCCAGGTGTAGTTATCCAGATAGGCCGAGCGGGTGCGGACCAGATTGATGGCCCCCTTGGCCATGGCCTGGGCCAGGAACAGGCCGGCGACCTCAGCCTCGCTGACTCCGGGCTGGATGAGATCGGGCAACTGGGCATAACACTCGGCGGCCAACTTGCCCGCCCGGGCCATGGCCTCTAGTTCATAGGAATCCTTGACGCCCTTTAGGTCCTGCCAGGCGGCGGCAACATCCACCAGCTCAAGCTGGGGCAGGCGCTTTTCCCAGCCAAGGTATTCGGCGGCAGAGACCACATCCAAGGTTAAGCCCAGCCGGGAAGCCGGCGGGAGCCGGCTGTTGAGGAACGCGGCGACCTCGGTGAATCCCTTTACCGGCGTGATGGGCAAAGGGCTCTCAGCGGCGCTGCGCTCCACATGGCGCCGGATGAAAACCTTGACTTCGCCCTGGCCGTCAACAAAAATCACACCCTGCTGCATGGTGCCGGAAAGATAGAAAACGTCAACCGCCTGGGTGAGAAGAACTCCTGCCAGCTCCCTTTCCCGGCACATTTCGGCTGCCCTTTGCAGCCTGGCCCGCAGATACTTTTCCGGGACCAAACGGTAGTACGGAGGAAATCGCCAGCGCTCGGATCCTGGGTCGCTGTTGGCAGGGATGGTCCGGTTCATAGCGGTTTCCGCTTGTTAATGATGCGTGCTCTTATCCGGCGGTGGGTCCTGGGGCTCGCCGGCGAAATAGGCCTGTAGAAAATAGAAGCCACGCAAGGCGGTCTCGCATTCCACCGGCCTTACCTCCAAGCGGCCCTGGTGCACGAACATCTCAAAAAGGTCGTTGACGATGGTGGCGAAAAGCTCCAGGTCGGGCGGGGATTGATAGTAGGAGGCCAAGAGCTCCTTAAAATCGGCCCCCAGGTCGAAATTGCTGACCACTTCCAATAAATGAACTTCGTCGCTGGTGCCCACAAAGGCGAGATGAGAACAACCGCTTTGTTTCTCAACCTCCGCGCCCAGGCGCATGGCGGCCTTGGTTCCGCAAAAGGGGCATTCGGCGGTTATGACATGATCCGCCTCCCGGTCGGGAGGCGCGTACAGGCCAAGCTCCGAGGCGTCCAGGTTCAGATTGGGCAGCAGGCGGCCCAGCAACTCCAGGTCAGGCTCCACACCCAGCACTGCTCCGGTCCAACGCCGCCATACCTCCACCATCACCGCCGGGGCCAGATCCGGAGGAATATCCGCAGTGGGGGTTCCCGAGGACAGCCACAGGTTCAACTCGGAGTCGCTGCGCATCTGGTCAGCCTCCGGGGCTTGCAGGACTTTATGGGCCCACTCCCTCACCTGAGGCGAGGCCTGTTCCAGGCCTGCCGACTTCAGCCCCCGGCGGTAGAGGGTGTCACGTTCGGCGGCTGCCGCCTGCCGAAGTTCGTTTCTTTTTTGCAGCGCCTTACGCAGAAAATCCTCCACCAGCTCGAACTCCTCTGGATCAACCGTACCCTGAATTACTGCAGGAAGGCTGAACAGGGTGCGGTGAAACAACAGCGGCCGGTCGAAGCGCAGGCTGGCCAGGACTTGGGCCAGAACGGATTGAGTTTCTTCGAGCCCTGAGAGCCAGGCAAGGGGAGTGCGCCCCTCGGCCAATTCCGGATAGATGGTCTCGGCGGTGATGGCGCTGCGGATAAAAAGGTCAAAGACCTCGTCATCTTCGAGGTCTAGAAGGCCGGGTTGCCCCAGAGAGAAACCCAGCCAGTCGTTTACATGGAGGGGCGAAAAAAAAGCCCCCTCCAATATGGTGCGGATTATGGCCAGGTGTCCGTCCAGGCCTGATCGTTCCTCGTTCATGGCCTATATCTCTTGGCGGTGGTCTTTGAGGAAAACCGAATGATACTCCTCCTCGCTCAGGTGCCTTTTTAAAATCAGGCTGAGCAGATCGAATATATCAGCGAGCTCTTGTTCTTCCAGCCGGGGCAGAATTTTTGCCATACACCCGTCATCGCTGAATTTTTGCAGATAAAACTGAACCGTGGCTTCGTCAGTGGGCCGGTCAAACCCAAAACCCACCAAGCCTGTGTATTGATCGATGAATTTATGCGAGTGCTCAGGCATCGTTCATTCTCCCGCCTTCCCGAATTCGTTGCAGTATATGCATAAGCCTCCCGGACGGTCACTTTTGGCAGACTGGATCATATAGGTTATAGCCCGGCCCCGAGCCAGAAGCCAGGCCCAAAGCCGGGCGTATTTCCGGAACCCAGTTCGAAAGGGGCGGTTTTAAGACCAGCATTATTCCTGACCTTTTCGAGGCCCTTGGGTATAAACCTGGATTTCTCTTGGCCGGAAGTCAGTATCTTTGGGCATGGCGCCAAAAATACCCCATATTGATGAATATTCAAGGGGGAAGGCCTTGGTGGTTTAAAAGGAGCTTGACAAGGCAGCTTCCGAATTGGCATCATTGTTCGGTCTAAGGTCAGTCCAAATTTCTTTTCTTATGGCCCTCGGAAAAGGCATATGCTCAAGGCCTTTAACGGCGGAAAACCGGCGCCCAAACGGAAATTGGCCTATGAAGAAGTGGCCGGGGCCATAAGGGAACAAGTACTGGCGGGAAACCTCAAGGAGGGCAACCGGCTGCCTCCGGAACGGGATTTGGCCCATGTCTTCGGGGTTTCCCGGGTGGTGGTGCGCGAGGCCATCCGCACCTTGGAGACCAGCGGCCTGCTAAGGATCCAAAAGGGCGCCGGGGGCGGCACCTTTGTAAGTACCAACTTCGACAAACCCCTGACCACATCTTTGGCCAATTTTCTCGACGTAGGAACCATAACCCTGGAACACCTCTTTGAGATAAGGCTTCTAT
>JASFOZ010000026.1:0-18269 GCA_050116255.1 Desulfarculaceae bacterium | reverse complement strand
AGCCTGACGGTCACTTTTGAAACCGGCACCGACCTGGACATGGCGGCGGTGCTGGTGCAGAACCGGGTGGCCATCGCCATGAACAAGCTGCCCGAGGAGGTCAAACGCACCGGAGTCACCACCAAGAAGAGATCCCCCAACTTCGCCATGATGATTAACCTCATTTCACCGGACGGGCGATATGATGATGTTTATTTGGCCAACTATGCCACCTTGCGCATTCGCGACGAATTGAGCCGGGTTCCCGGGGCCGGTGATGTCAAGGTGTTGGGCGCCGACGAATACAGCATGCGCGTGTGGCTGGACCCGGAGAAGCTGAAGTCAAGGGGCCTGACCACCAGCGAGGTGCTGGCCGCCATCCGCGAGCAAAACGTACAGGTGGCGGCGGGCATCATCGGCCAGCCCCCTGCACCCAAAGGCCAGGATTTTCAATATACCGTCAATGTATTGGGCCGGCTGGAAGATACGGAGCAGTTTGCCAACATCATCATCAAGACCGGCGAGGGCGGGCGCTTCACCAGAGTCAAAGACGTGGCTAGGGTGGAGTTGGGCAGCAAGACCTACAGCGTCTCCACCCAGCTCAACCAAAAGCCCTCTTCCGCAGTCCAGGTCTTTCAGCTCCCCGGAGCCAACCTCTTGGACCTGTCTCAGCGGATGCGGACCGTTTTAAAAGAGCTGAGCCGCAATTTTCCCCAGGGCGTGGAATACGTAATTGCCTACGACGCCGCCGACGTGGTGAAGGCCTCCATAAAGGAAATCATCGTAACACTGCTTATCGCCACGGTCCTGGTGGTCCTGACCGTGTTTATCTTTCTGCAGGACCTCCGGGCGACCTTGATCCCCACGGTCACCATACCGGTCTCCCTCATCGGCACCTTTGTGGTTATGTCGCTTATGGGGTTCTCTTTGAACACCCTGACCTTGTTTGGGCTGGTGCTTGCCATCGGCATTGTGGTTGATGATGCCATCGTGGTGGTGGAGAATACCTCCCGCAATATCGACCAGAACAATTTGGAGCCCAAGGAAGCTGCCATCAGGGCCATGCAGGAGGTGGGCGGCCCGGTGGTGGCCACCACCCTGGTCTTGCTGGCCGTGTTCATACCCACCTCGTTTATGGGCGGCATGACCGGCGTGCTTTATCAACAGTTCGCTTTGACTATCGCCACTGCCACGGTCTTTAGCTCCATTAACGCCCTCACCCTGAGTCCGGCCCTGTGTGCCCTGGTGCTTCGCCGCACCCCCGAGCGCCGCACCTGGTTCTTCCGGGGCTTCAATGCCTTTTTTGACGCCGTGACCACCGGCTACAACCGGGTGGTGAAGCTGGCGGTGCGCAGGGCCTTTATCTCGGCCCTGGTTTTCATAGGCTTGACCACAGTGGCCCTGCTGGGCTTCATCTCCTTGCCCACAGGCTTTGTGCCCGAAGAGGATCAGGGCTACCTCATGGTCAACGTGCAACTGCCTGACGGGGCCTCGCTGCAGCGCACCAAGGAAGTGATGAAAAAGGTCGATAAGATCATCTCCGACACACCCGGAGTGGCCTATAACGTAACCATTTCCGGCTTCTCCATTTTAGAGAGCATGGCCAGTTCCAATATGGGAGCCAACGTGGTGGTCCTGGAACCCTGGGACAAACGCAAGGAACCGGAAAAGCAGCTGCCCGCCATATTAGGCCGGATGCGTAAAGGCTTCGCCAATATCCAGGAGGCCATTGTGGTGGCCTTCAACACACCGGCCATACCCGGCCTGGGCAATGCCGGGGGATTTGACATGCAGGTGCAGGACCGCTCCGGCGTGGGCTTGAATATGCTGCAGCAGGTCTCCATGGAGCTGGCCCAGGACGGTAACGCCCAGGAAGGGCTTACCGGACTCTACACCAGCTTTCGGGCCAATGTCCCCCAGCTTTTCGGTGATGTGGACCGGGACAAGGTTAAAACCCTGGGCATAGCGCTTGATTCCGTGTTCGAGACCATGCAGGCCTTTTTGGGATCAGCATATGTCAACGACTTCAATAAATTCGGCCGCACCTATCAAGTCAACCTGCAGGCGGACGCCCAGTTCCGGGCCCAAGCCCAGGATATAAGGCGGCTGGAGGTTAAGAACCAAAACGGCGAAATGGTGCCCCTGGGAACCTTGATTGATGTGCGGGAATCCTTTGGTCCCCAGGTGATCACCCGCTTTAACATGTATCCCAGCGCCTCCCTGAAAGGTTCCGCCGCCTCTGGTTTCAGCTCCGGCGAGGCCCTGGAACTCATGACTCAGATGGCCAATAGCAAGCTGCCATCCTCCATGGGCTTTCAATGGACCGGCCTGTCTTATCAAGAGACCAGGGCTGGCGGGGAGGCCCCCTTCATATTCGCCATAGCGGTGGTATTTGTATTTCTGGTGCTGGCCGCCCAGTATGAAAGCTGGAAGATTCCAGTGCCTGCCATTATGTCGGTGCCCACCGCCTTATTGGGGGCGGTGGCGGCGGTAATGGTGCGCTCGTTGGATAACAATGTCTATACCCAGATCGGCATCGTGCTTCTGATCGGTCTCTCGGCCAAGAGCGCCATTTTGATTGTGGAGTTTGCCAAGGAAAGATACGAGAGCGGCAAGAGCGCCGCCGAGGCGGCCATGGAGGCGGCCAGTCTGCGTTTCCGGCCCATTCTGATGACTGCGTTCTCCTTTATCCTGGGGGTGATTCCGCTGGTGCTTGCCACTGGGGCCGGGGCCGGCAGCCGCCGCGCCTTGGGAACCGCGGTTTTCGGCGGCATGCTGGTGGCCACTATTCTCAGCGTGGTGCTGGTGCCTCCCCTGTTCCGCATCTTCCAGAGCCTGGGACAAGGCAAAAGAAAAGCCGTGCCCAAAGACAAGCCTGATCCATCGGCTTAAATGATTCTTAACCGGTGAGCCTGATTCCCTGGTCTTTAATATCTTTCCTAGATTCATCAACGTGAATAGAATGAGTCCTGGGTCAATCCCGATCCCGCGCCCTGAGCAAAACCGCTGGCATACAGGGCGCGGCGGCTGGTGGTGTTTTAGGGCCCAGATGAAAAGCGCCGTAAAGGGCTGGTCGGGCTTATTTTTATTTCCGGACCCGGTACTCCAGGTCAGACCAGGCGCGGTCCACCTCGGTCTGGATGATGGCGGTCTGCTCCGGCTCCAGATGCTTATAGCGGCCTTGCCGGGCCAGATATTCCTCCAACGGCAGGCGCCGGGGGTTGATGATTGATGGTGTAGTTGATGCCGTCTTCTATCCCGAACAGAGGAAAGATATTGGCCTCTACCGCCAGGCGGCTTAGGACAGGCGATTACAACCAGAGAAGGCGCCATTTGCCAGACTAGTCTCAGACTTGTGGATTTTAAGAGGATCGCTTAACTACTTGCCCTTTAAATCTGGCAAGCTGCAAGCTGAATGGTCCGGTTATGATTCCAGCCTCTGCTTGAGTTCGCGGATCAGAGCCAAACATATTTGATTGGCGTCGCCCACCAGGGCAACATCGGCCATTTTCATCATGGTGCAGCCGGGATTTTTGTTTATGGCCACGATGAACTTGGCTTCATGAATACCAGCAGTATGCTGGATGGCGCCTGAGACGCCAAAGGAAAATAAGACATCCG
Source organism: Desulfarculaceae bacterium (assembly GCA_050116255.1). GTDB lineage: Bacteria > Desulfobacterota > Desulfarculia > Desulfarculales > Desulfarculaceae > JASFOZ01. The sequence continues at coordinate 14,669 of JASFOZ010000026.1, read as the reverse complement.
GTCTTATTCCTCTGCCCGCCTGACCCACTAGGACCTCCTCGGCGGCCCAGCCCTCGTAAACCACCGGACGGGTGGCGGCAACCTCACCCCCAATTAATCGCGCCAATTCATGCAGCTTTTTAAACTTCTTGGCGCTGCCCATGCCGCGTCCGCCGCAGACCACTACTTTGGCTTTTTCCAGGCTCTCTTCCCGGGGCTCCACCCGGCGGCTGCTTATGAGCCTGACTTTTTCGGGGGGAAGATCGGCGGGCAGGGAAATATGTATGATTTCACCGTTGCGCTCGTCGTCATGGGGCAGCTCTTGAAAGGTGTCGGGCCGTACCGTGGCCATCTGAGGCCTAGCCTGGGGCATAACGATCTCGGCAAGCAGGTTTCCGCCAAAGGAAGGCGCCGTCTGCACAAAGCGTTTGTTTTGGTCAATGCTCAGCTCGATACAATCGGCGGTGAGGCCGGTGCCCAGGCGGCTGGCCGCCCGCGCCGCCAACTCTTTGCCAAAGCCGGTGGCCCCCACTAAAATTATCTCCGGGCCGTACTCGGCGCACAGGAGTTCCAACAGGCGGGTGTAAGTCTGGATGCGGTAGTATTCCAAAGAAGGATGATCCACCACATAGACTATGTCGGCGCCGTGGGCGATATACTCTTCCACCCACCCGTCCACTTGATGGCCGAAAACCAGGGCCGACACCTGGGCCTTTAGATTATCGGCCAGATCCCGAGCCCGGGCCAGAACCTGCAAGGTGACCCGATTATGGAAATAGTTGCGGTAGTCGCCAAAAACCCAGATGGCCTTATGATTATCCGGCGTCACTTTTGCATCCTCAAGTCTTTCTGGAGTAGGCCGCCCAGGCGGTCGCCGTACCGCTCCAGCAATTCCAGGGCGCACTTTTTAGGAGCGCCTTTGATCAGGTCGGCCTTTTGTCCGGTCTCCGGAGAATAAACCCGGGTGATGCGTCCCGCGGAACCGGCCCAGCCCACCCACTCCAAGTCGGCCTTAAGGTCCTCGGCATTGAGGATATCAAAATCGCCTTGAGAAAAGGCGTATTCTACTCCGGCCAAGGTTACGTCCCGGGGCGGATGGCTGTTGGTGGTTACGGTCACCAAGGCCGGAAGATCCGTCTCCAAGGTTTCCAGGAAATTGTCGCAGATTCGCTGTGCTCGTAACACCCGGTTATCAACCGATAGATGCTCAACATTGATCACCGAAGGCAGGTCCAATTCCTCGGCCAGATGAGGCCCCACCTGACCCGTCTCCGAATCAGTAGTTTGGCTGCCCAGGAGTAAAAGGTCAAAATCAGGGCATACTTCGCGTACGGCCAGAGAAAGAGAATAAGAGGTGGCAGCGGTGTCTGCTCCGGAAAGGCGGGGATCGCTGAGCAGCACCGCCCAGTCTGCGCCCAGGGCCAAGGCCTCACGCAAAATTTCCTCGGCCGAGGGAGGTCCCATGCTTATGGCGGCTATTTTCCCGCCCTGGCTTTCCTTTATTAATAGAGCCGCCTCCAAGGCATGGCGGCAGGCGGGGTTCATCATGCCTGAGGCGCGCTGACGCTGCAGTCGACCAGTTTTAGGGTCCCAAGGAAGCTCGGAGACGGCTGGGACTTGTTTCATGAATACAACCAGTTTCATCTATGTATACTCCCGATGAGCAGGGCAGGGTTTAAGCGGCCCTAGCTGGGCGCAGAGAGAATATTCCTGGCTATCACCAAACGCTGTACCTCACTAGTGCCTTCGTAAATCTCCGTGGCCTTGGCGTCGCGGTAGTAGCGTTCCACCTCGTATTCCCGGCTGTAACCACAGCCGCCGTGAATCTGCACCGCAAGGTTGCTGACCTCCCGGGCTGTGGTCGAACAAAAAAGCTTGGCCTTGGCCGACTCGGCGGAAAAGGGTACGCCTTGATCCTTGGCCGCACAGGCCCGGTAAAGCAGCATACGGGCGGCGTCGATTTGAGTGGACATGTCGGCCAGGTAATTCTGGATAGTCTGGAAGCTGGCAATGGCTTTACCGAATTGCTGGCGCTCCTTGGCGTATTTGACCGCAGCCTCATATGCCCCCTGGGCTATGCCCAAGGCCTGGGCGGCTATACCCAGGCGGCCTGTATCCAGGCTGGCCAGCCCTATCTTCAGCCCGTCACCGGGCCGGCCCAGCAGATTCTCTTTGGGTACGGCGCAATTTTCCAAAAACAAGGAGGAGACCGGGTTGCAGCGCATGCCTGATAAATCCTCAATCTCGCCCACCGAAAAGCCGGGGCGCTCGCTTTCCACCATGAACACGCTGGCCCCCCGTTTGGGGTCATGGGGGTCTGTTTTGGCAAAAATATTGGCCAGGCCGCATACCCCGCCGTTGGTCACAAAGATCTTGGTGCCGTTTATCAGGTATTGACTGTCTTGCTCCACGGCCATGGTTTCCACGCCGCCCGCGTCTGAGCCGGCGTTGGCTTCGGTGATGCAAAAGGCGCCTATGCGCTTTCCCGAGATGAGATCAGGGGCAAACCTCTGCTTTTGCTCCTCAGTGCCGAATTTTAAAAGCGGGTCCAGGCCCACTGAATTATGGACCGTCACGCAAAGACCCACCCCGGCGCAGACCCGGGAAATCTCCTCAATGACAATTGCATAGCTGATGGTATCCAAGCCGGCGCCGCCCCATTCCGGAGGTGCCTGCAGGCCGAAGTAATTAAGGGGGCGCATGCGCTCGATTACTTCCTCGGGGAAGCGCGAGTTGGCATCAACCTCGGCAGCCACGGGACGTAGCTCGGCCTCGGCAAAATCCCGTACCGTGTTTCTAACTACTTTATGTTTTACGCAGGGCTCGAAGTTCAAACCAGCCGCTCCTTTTTAGAATCAGAAAGCCTAATTTACCCTCTGCCGGGGAAAATGGAAAGTATAAGGCTCCCTAAGGCGATGTGAATGCCTTGGCGGCTTGGCTTTTACCGTCAACACCATCTGTATGCCAGGGTAGCGGACTCAATATACCTGACAACGATGATCTGGGCCTTTACATTCAAACGGCCCACAGGCTTCAGATTGTAGATATATTCCTGAAAACGGTCTCTCCTCCAAAACCGCAGATTGCCGTTGTTGTAAGAAAGAAGCGCCGGGCTTCATGCAGACGAGAAGCCCCTTCACTGTTTGCCGAAATCCCTTAACCCTCTCGGTGATTGAAACATCTGGCCGCGTTTTCAGGTACTCTCGATGGGCTAAGCCGCTATAGATATTGGCAGGTATTAAAAAATCCACACAGCTAATAAGGACGAATGGATCCACTTCCAAGGGGGAGGGCCAAAAAATATGTTGACATCTATAAATTTAACTCCCTATAGTAGTTAAAAAACAGCTTAAAATAGATCAGGGCGATTTGCATGCAGTCCCAAATCATCGGACTCTTTGAGACGATCGGTGTTACGGCCCAAGAAGCCAAGGTTTACATTTCATTACTTAAAAAGAGTGGCGTATCTGGCTACCAACTCTCCAAGAACACCGGCATCCCCTCGTCGAAAATCTATTCTTTGATCAACCGCTTGATTGAAAGAGGTTTTGCCATAGCCGTTCAAGGTCGGCCGGTCAAATATTTTCCCAGGCCGCCCCAAGAGCTTTTGAATGAATTGCACAAGGGCGTTTCCGCCACTTTTATGAACCTTGAGGGCCTTCTCACCAGCCTGGAAAGCGCCGGCCCGGCCAGCAACACCTTGGCCTGGAACATAACCGGCCGCCAGGGTGTGATCGCTAAAGCCAAAGAGCTGGTCCGTGAGGCCGAAGATAACGTCTTTTTGGCGACCTGGTCCAAAGAGCTGCGCCCCTTAAGGCGGGAGCTGGCCCAGGCCCATGAGCGGGGAGCCAAGGTGAGGGTGTTGGCCTATGGCCCCACTAACTTTGATTATGGAGAGGTGTTCTTCCACCGCCCCAGTGATTACCCCTTTCGGGAACGGGGCGAACGGAGGTTTGTCATCACCGTGGACAATGAACGAGCGGTGATCGCCAACCTTTTTAACGATGATGGCGATACCGGGCTCTGGACCGAGAACCTGGGGCTGGTGCTTCTCTTTCGGGACTTCGTTATCCACGAAATCTACATCACCCAGGTGGAAAAGGCCTATCCCCGCGAGATCCGGGAGTTGGCTGGCCGGAATTGGGAAAAACTCAGGTTTTTTTAGTCAGACCCGCCCGCGCCGGTGTTGCCGCCCTAATTTTACGATCCTTAAGGACAAGGCCACGCGGCGTAAACAATTAAAGAACGACTGCCCACTAAGCTTTTTTAAAACCGATAAACCACCAAGAACCACAAACCGGAGGAGTAAAGATGACAGCCAAGGGAAGAGTGCTGGCACCGCTTTTGGCGGTATTTATTGCAGTGGCTTTTTTCGCCGGATCGGCCCAGGAATCATATTCCGCCGACACGGTTAACCTTAAGATTGCTGGCGCCAGGGTAAAGGACCCTTGGTATGCTTTTTCTCAGGCTCTGGCCCAGTTCATTAACAAAAAGTCCAAATGGCTCCGGGCGGAAGCGGTGGCCACCTCCGGCCTGACCGCCAACATCGAACTGATAAGGGAAAAACCCAAGGAATATATAGGGCTGGCCCCCACCTCCACCACTCTGCACGCCCGCCCGGGGCACGAGTGGAGCAAGGCCCGCAAAACCTACACCGGTGCGCGCTTCATCGCCAACCTCACCACCATGACCCAGCTTTTGGTTACCTATGATCCCAAGATCAAATCCATCAAGGACCTCAAAGGCAAGACCGTGGATGTGGGCCGCAAGGGCGCGGGCAACACCCCTGACCACCTTGCCATACTCAAGGCCTACGGCGTACTAGATGATGTCAAACTTCTCTACACCGGTTTCGGCGGGGGCGCCAAGCGCATGATGGACGGGTTCTGCGACGCCACCTTCCTCATTGTTAACCACACCTATCCCCACAAATTCAGCAAGGGCCGCTACATCGAACAGCTTGAGACCAAAAAACCGGTCTATTATGTGGGCTTTGACCGGGACCTGCTTTTGAAGCTCCGCGAAACCGAGCACGGCACGGTGCCGGTCCGCATCCCCGCCGGCGCCCTGGGCAAAAACCAGCCCAAGGACCTATGGGGTTTCAATGACCCTGTCTACCTGATGGCTGACAAGGGAATGGATTCCAAGATAGTCAATGAGGTGACCAGGGTGATCTTTGAGACCACTCCTGAGGAGTGGGCCAAGTGGCATCCCCAAGGATCGCATATGACCACCCAATTCAAGACCGCGACCCCGGTGCCCAAAGTTGTGCCGGCCCATGACGGCACCAAGGCCTATTATCAGAAAAAGGGCATCAAGATGACCGATTTGGCCGATCAGCTCAAGTAGTTCAAAGGCGGCGCCGGTCCTGCAAAATGGGACCGGCGCCAGCCGGCTTTATCGAGGGCGGAGAGGGTATATGGAGCGCCTGCAGCGGATGAGCAGCAATGTGCTTCCTTGGGTCGCCATTGCCATGGGAGCCTATCAACTTCTTTACACCCAGGTGATGATACAAGACCCGGAAGGACATATGATCACCCATCTGGGCTTTGCCTTGATGGTGGTGTGCCTCTCCATTCTGGCCAAGCCCGCTGAGAAGCGGACCCAGATCGGCTTGTTGGCGATTATGGCCGCTTCACTTCTCGCCACTGCCTACTTTTTGGTTTCCCTGGACGCCATCATGATGTTCCGTTCCGCCATCCCCACGGTCTGGGATTTGGCTGTGGGCTGCCTGATGGTGGTGGTGCTCCTGATCATTAATTGGGTGGTCTTTGGCAAGGCCTTTTCCCTGGTGACCCTGATCGCCCTTCTTTATCTTTTTGTGGGCCGTTACCTGCCTCGGCCCTTTACCGTGGCTGACGTGGGCACCGTGAAGTTGCTGCAATGGGTCACGGTGGAGTTCGAAGGCGGTCAGGGAGTATACGGCGATATTCTTCAGCTGTCCGCGGTCTACCTTTTCTTGTTCATATTTTTCGGCGGCCTTTTGTCCGCCTTTGGCGGAACCAGGTTCATCATCGGCCTGGGCCGCTGGGTGGGCTGCAAACTTACCGCAGGCCCCGCCATGGTGGCCCTGATCGGGAGTTCGTTGTTGGGCACCGTCACCGGATCCACCGTGGCCAACGTAACCATTACCGGCGCTTTCACCATTCCTATGATGAAGGATGCGGGCTATACCCCGGAGCAGTCCGGCGCCATAGAGGCGGTCTCCAGCAACGGCGGTCAGATAACCCCGCCGGTCATGGGGGCCACGGCCTTTATTTTGGCCGGTTTTGCCGGGGTTCCTTATATCCACGTGGTGGTGGCTGCTATTATACCGGCCATCATTTATTACATATGCGTCTTCTGCTACGTGCAGCTTACGGCCAAGAAGATCAACCTGGTATGCGAGATGGAGCAGGTAAACGTCAGGCAGCTCTTGCTTGATGCCCCTATCTTTATAGTGCCCATAGGCCTGTTGGTTTATCTGTTGAACCAGGGCTTTTCCCTGCCTTATGTGGGCTTTTGGAGCGTGACGGCCATTGTGGCCTTGGGGTTGCTCAGTTGCCTGCGTAAGGACTTCAGCCTAAAGCCCAAGCAGGTTCTGCATGAGATATACAGCAGCGCCGTGACCGGCAGCCAGATCGCTATCATCTGCGCCTTGATCGGGGTGGTGGCCACCTGCATCAAGGTCAGCGGCCTGGGCATCAAGCTGCCCTTGATGATCGAGGATATAAGCGGCGGCTTGGTTATGGTGGCCCTGTTGATCGCCATGATCAGCTCCATACTCTTGGGAATGGGGGTGCCCACGGCGGCGGCCTACATGCTGGTGGCCATCGGGGCGGTGCCGGCTCTTTTGAATATGGGGGTTCCTCTGCTGGCCGCGCATATGTTTTGTTTTATATTCGCCTCCTTTTCCCACATAACCCCGCCCGTGGCCATAGGCGCCCTGGTGGCGGCCCGCATGGCCAAGGCCGACTACTGGAAAACCAACTGGGAGGCGCTCAAGGCCGCCTTTGTGGCCTTTTTACTGCCGTACTTCATTGTGTTCGTGCCCTTGGTGACTCTGAAACCAGAAAGCGGCTGGATGTCAATCGTCATGAAGGCCTTGAGCATTCTGGTCATGGTGATCATCTCGCAGATGGCATTTGTGGGGTATGGTTTCAATTCCATGAATCCATTGCAGCGGGGAGTCTTTTTCTGCGTAGCCGCGCTGAGCGCCATATTCCTCTTCACCAACCAGGTGGCGTTCTTCTGGCTGGGGCTGGCCGGCTGCCTGGGCGTTTTGACCTGGCATTACCTGTCTTCCCGGTCCGGGGAGCCCCTGGGGGCGACTCTGTCCGGAGACTGAGCAGGGTGAAACCACAAAGCAAGGAGCAGGTTCGATGATCTTGGAGCCTGATAAATGCAATGCCTGCGGCCTCTGCGCCAGGGAATGCCCTCTTCAGGCCATAACCATGGTTGATGACCTGCCCGAGTTCGGGGGCAAGTGTGTTACCTGCGGCTTGTGCCTGGGTCTTTGCCCCACCGGAGCCATTACGGCGCCGCCTCCGCAAGAGACCGGGCCCGGGGCGGCGGTCTGTGACCATTGCCCGGTGGCCTGCCGTATACCAGCGGACAGCCTGGGCGCCTGCCAACGCTACCGGAACCAGGACGGCGAAGTGGTGCACGCCAGGCCCCTTTTGCTGCCGCCGGAAAAAGATCTAAAGACCGTGTACCGTGAGGCCCTGCTGAACCAGCCGGTGATAACAGGAGTGGGCGCCGGGGGAACTTATCCTGATTACATCCCTGCACCCCTGGCCGCACACAAGACTGTGGACGGCGTGGACGTGGTCACCGTGGTCACCGAGTCCCCTTTGACCTATTCCGGGCTTTTGGTGAAGATCGACAGCGACCGCTTCATCGGGCCGGAGACCGCTCCGGTCAAGTATCGCGGGGCTGCGGTGGGCCATGTCACCACCGAGCATTACGGGTCCAAGATGATCAGCCTGGGCGGCATCAACGTCATGAAGAGCAAAAACCGCCTCAAGGCAGTGCGGCTCATCGTGGATGCGGCCAATGGCGAGACCTTCAAGCTCCAGGTGGAGGGCGGCGCCAGCCTGGAGCTTAGGGTGGGAGAGGCCCCCATTATTGACGGACAGCCCAGCCAGGATATGAAGGTTGCCTGTGGGGCGGCCATCATGGGCATCTTCGGGCAAAAGCTGAAAGACCTGGCTGACGAGATCATCGTTTTGGACTCGGACATTACCGGGCTTTTCAGCGAGGGGCATGTGGGCCATATTTTGGGGTTTGAGTGGCGCGGCCTCAGACCCAAAGGGCGGTACACCACGCCGGGCCGCTATTTCGGAAATCCGGGCAAGGGCTGGGGCGGCACTGACATAAGCGACCCTGTCCAGGCCTTTGAGGTCGAAGACCCGGAAAAGGTCTGGCCGGGCATGAAGCTGTTGATCCTGGAGGTCACCGGTAATCAGGCCGCTCTTTTGGAGGCTGATGAGAATAAGCGGTTCCATTTGGTGGATCTGCCTCAAGAAGCGGCTGAGATGCGCGAGCTCATAGCCCGGAACAAGGAGCCGGCCCTGACCAGCGCCATGTATATGGGAGGCTGCGGCGGCAGCGCCAGGGCCGGAGTCTCCGGCAACCCTGTAAAGCTCAACCGCGCCGTGCACAGCGGCAGGGCCCGGCTCACAGTGGGCGGGGTGCCGGCCTATGTCATGCCCGGCGGCGGCATCAACTTCCTGGTGGATGTGGGCGCCATGCAGTGGCGCAGCTTCTGCTGGACCCCGGCCCCGGCGGTGGTGGCGCCCATTGAATACACCATGGAAAAGGAAACCTACTACAGCCTGGGGGGCCACAAAAGAAAGCTCCGGCTGCTTTCGGAGATTGCCGAGGAGCGCGAGGTGCGTGAATGGGGCGGCCCCGGGTCTGGGGAGTGAAGCGCGCCCGCCGCTGAAAAGGGCGCTTAAAAGGATGACATCATGGGTTCAGTACTGATTTACAACATCGGCCGAATGATAAGCGGGGATGTTAACGACCCGGTTATAGACGCTGACTCGCTTTTCATCCAAGACGGGGTATTCCAGGAGATCGGCACCAGACGCAAGGACGCTGATATTGTCATCGACGCCCGGGGCAACACCGCTGCGCCGGGCTTGATCGACTCCCATGTACACCTGAGCTTCGGTGATTGGACGCCGGTCCAAAACAGCACCAATTGGATCAGCTGTTACATGCAATGCGGAATCACCCGCATGGTCTCAGCTGGTGAGCTGCACCTGCCCGGGCTGCCCATCGATAAACCCGATCCCCAGATTTTCCGCTCCCTGGCCTTGGTGACCCGGGCCTGTTACGACAACTACCGCCCGGCCGGGGTCAAGGTGGAGGCCGGCACCCTGCTGCTGGTGCCGGGGCTGAAGGAAGAGGATATAGCAGCGGTGGGCCGGTGCGGGAGCAAGCTGGTGAAGTTCATCTTCTACCCCTACGGCGACAACCCCGAGGAGCAGGCCGCTTATATGGCATGGGCCAGAAAATACGGACTAAAGGTGAAAATCCATTCCGGCGGGGTCTCCCGCTCCGGGGTTTCCAAACCGGCAGACGCTGAGCTGATTCTTTCCCTGGCTCCGGATATTGCCGGGCATATCAATGGAGGACCGATTCCCCCTTCCGAGGCAGACGTAAAGCGCGTGGTGGATGAGGGGAGCTGTTACCTGGAAGTGGCTTATTGCGGCAACGCCGGCCTGGCGGTGAGGACCGTGCAGTGGGCCGCCCAGAAGGGGTGTTTGGACCGGGTGATCCTGGGCAGCGACACTCCCAGCGGCACCGGTGTCACCCCCCGGGCCCTGCTCAGGACAATGGCCCTGGCCGCCACTGCCCAAGGCGTGGAGCCGGAGCAGGCGGTTTGCATGGCCACCGGTTCCGCGGCCCTGGCCCACAATCTGGATTCCGGCTTCATTGCAGAGGGCAAGCCCGCTGACCTGGTGATCCTGGGGCGCATACAGGGATCAACCGGCGCCGACGCCATGGAGGCGCTCAAGGCCGGTAATCTGCTGGCTGTCTCCATGGCCCTGATAGACGGCGAGCTTACCATAAAAGACCGCAGCACCCAGACTCCCCCTCCTGAAGTGGGGGCAAAAGTCGTAGCCCAAAGGATTGATTGAAATCAGCGGACCCTCTCTTCATATGCTTGGGCCGGGCAAGGCCTTGTTGGGCTATGGGCCGGTTTGCCTCAGCGTAGAGGCCTGGCGCGCTGAAGAGCCCGCTGGCCAGGCCGCCCAGGCCGGAGCCCTGGAGGCGGCCGCCGCCCTGGACCGGCTGGTGCCCTGGCTGGAGACGGCCCGTTTGTCGGTGTCTCATCCCCACTGCCAGGAAGAAAATGAACAGCCCCAAGTGCTGCGCCTGATGATCAAGGCGGTTAAAGCGCTGCAAGAGGATGACTTCACCCCCATGGCTTCAGTGGCGGGCGCTTTCTCCCAGGTGGCTGCCCAGGCCTGCCGTAAGGCAGGGGCTGACCGGGTCATTGTGAACAACGGGGGAGACATCGCCCTTTGGGCCCGGCCCGGACAAAAGGGCTTCAGAGTCGGCTTGGTGCAAGACCTGAAAAGAAAAGATGCAAGCCATATCCTGAGCATTGGTCCCCAACAGGGGGTCGGCGGCGTGGCCACCAGCGGCCTGGGCGGGCGCAGCCTCAGCAAGGGGGTGGCCTCAGCGGTGACCTGTTGGGGCAAAACCTGCCCCCAGGTGGATGCCGCCGCCACCAGCATTGCCAATGCCACCCAGGTGGAAGATCCCGCGGTTGTGACCTGTGCGGCCGAGACCCTGGACCCTATGACCGACCTGCGCGGGCAAAGGGTGGTGGCCTCAGTGGGAAAACTGGGAAGCCGGGCCCTGGTGCAGGCCCTGGCCGGGGGGCGGAAACGGGCTCAAGAATTGATAGATGCAGGCCTGATAATAGGCTGCCTGATATCTATACAGGGCCGGATGGCGGAGGTGAGCGCAAACGCGGCTATCGCCACCATCCATAAGACCGAGGAAGAAACCGGCTGCTTCTTCCCCCAGCTGGGGGCCAGGCCAGCCTTGGATGAGGATCATTATGGACCAGGAACATAACCTGATTGGCCGGCCTCTGCCTTTTAAGGGCAGCATGGGCAAGGTCAGCGGCAGGGCGCAATATCTGGATGACCTTGAGGTGCCCGGCATGCTGCAGGCCAAGATTCTGCGCTCGCCCCATGCACACGCGCGCATATTGAATATCGACACCTCCCAGGCCGAAGCCCTGCCCGGGGTGATGGCGGTATTGACTGCGGCTGACTGCCCCCGGACCCACTTCGGCCTGGATGTGGCTGACACCGAGATTTTGGCCCGAGAAAAGGTCCGCTACGCCGGCGAGGAGGTTGCGGCGGTGGCCGCCAAGGACCGGGACATTGCTGCCCGCGCCTTGGATCTGATCCAGGTTGATTATGAACCCTTGCCTTCAGTCTTCGATCCGGCGGAGGCCTTGGCCGAGGGCGCTTCCTTGGTTCACGAGGACAAACCAGGCAACCTGGCCAAATCCTACGACATAGAACGCGGCGACTTCGACAAAGTCCTGGCCTCATGCGACCAGGTGTTTGAAGATGAGTTCAGCACCAGCCGGGTGTTGCCCTGCTATCTGGAGCCCTTTGGCCTCATCGCCCAGTGGCAGGCCGACGATCGCCTGGTTATACACACCGGCGTCCAGGCTATTTTCCAGGCCCGGGCCGAATTGGCCAAGGCCCTGGACCTGGATCCCAGCCAGGTGGTGGTCAAGGCCCCGGCCATCGGCGGCGCCTTTGGAGGCAAGATCTGGATCCGCAATTTCCACCCCATCGTGGCCCTGTTGGCCAAAAAGGCCGGCCGCCCGGTGAAATACACCATGACCCGCGAAGAGGAGTTTGTGGCCAGCCGGCCCCGGGTGCCGGCGCGTATCAGGATAAAGCTGGGTTTTCTAAATGACGGCACCATGCTCTGCAAAGAGATGAATATGGTGGCTGATAACGGCGCCTATTCATGGGCCGGGCCCAAGGTCACCCTGAATATGTCCATGCGCACCGACTGCCTCTACCGCTTTAAGGCCAGCCGGACCAAGACGCGGCTGGTTTATACCAACACCACGCCCACCAGCGGCTTCCGGGGCTATGGCAACGCCCAGGCCCATTTTGCCTTGGAATCCATGATCGATGTCTGCAGCCGCAAGCTGGGCCTGGACCCGGTGGAGGTGCGCCTGAAAAACGCCTCCCGCCAAGGCGATGTGACCCTGCACGGCTGGCAGTTGCGCAGCTGTGGGCTGAGCCAGTGCATCCAAAAGGCGCATCAGGCCATCTTGCAAGACCGCCAGCCTGCCGAGGCTGAGCAGGGCCACATCCGCAGAGGCATCGGCTTGGCCTGTATGAATCATGTTTCCGGGAACCGTGGCGGCGATAACTTCGACGGCTCCACCTCTTTGCTGCGCTTCCAGGAAGACGGCAAACTGTACCTCTATCACGGCGAAAGCGACATGGGGCAGGGCGCCAGCACGGTTCTGGCCCAGATTGCGGCGGAGACCATCGGTATGGCGGTGGAGGATGTGATCATAATGCCGCTCTCCACCGACTCCAGCCCCTTCTGCTTCGGCTCCTACTCCAGCCGGGTCACCACGGTCGCCGGTAAGGCCGCCTATTTGGCCGCCCTGGATATTCGTGATCAGCTTTTGGAGGTCGCCGGTGAGGCCCTGCAAACAGCGCCTGCTGATTTGGAGATAAAAGAGGGCCGCGTTTTTGCCAAAGGGGCTGAAGAAAAGGCCTTGAGCGTGGCCGAAATCTGCCGGATTGGCATCCGTACCCGCAGGACCGCCCCCTTGACTTCATATATGGCCTATGACCCTCCCACCCAGGGCGCTGACGCCGATTTTTACGGAGATTATTCCAGCGCCTATAATTACGCCTCCCAAGCGGTGGAGGTGGAGGTGGACATTGAGACCGGCCAGGTGCGCCTGCTCAGGGTGGCGGCGGCCCATGACGTGGGCAAGGCCATAAATCCTCATGGAGTTGAAGGGCAGATATGCGGGGGTATAGCCCAGGGCGGAGGCTGGGCCCTGCATGAAAATATAGCCTACGAAAGCGGCGTGCTACAGACAACCGGCCTGCGGGACTACAAGATAATGACCGTAAGCGACATGCCCCCGGTTCAATCCATAATCGTAGAGACCAATGATCCCATCGGGCCTTATGGGGCCAAGGGTGTGGGCGAACCCACCTTGATCCCCATGCCGCCGGCCATTGCCAATGCTGTGCATGACGCCATTGGAGTCCGCATAAAGGACCTCCCCATAAGCGCGGAAAAGGTTTTTTTCGCCTTGCATCCCCGGAGCGGGGAGGATGATTCATGAGCATACAAGCCAATCTTTATTCCGCTATGTACAGATACCACAGGCAATGAGTTGGCGGCCGGAGGGCTGCCTCAGCCTTGAATAAGCCATATGAAAAGAAAGGGGCGGCAAGATGGCTGCACAGTCCCACAAGAAAATTGGAATAATAGGTTTTGGTCAGATAGGTTCCTCGCTTTACGGGCAACTGAGCGACGACCCCAAGGCGGGGTTCCGGGTGGTGGGGATTTTGGAGACAGATCAGGAGGCAGCGGCCAAGGCGCCGCCGGATCTGCTCACTAATGACCTGGCGGGTCTGTTGCAGCAATCTCCTGATTTGGTGGTAGAGGCTGCCCACCCCCAGGCGGTGCGAAGCTATGCCTGCACGGTACTGCAGAAGTGCGACCTGATGATAATGTCGGTTTCGGCGCTGGGCGACCAGACCTTGGAAACGGATATCCAGTCTGCCTGCCGGGATTCGGGTCACCGGCTCTTCATTCCCCACGGGGCCACCTTGGGATTGGACGGTTTGCGCGACGGTCTGTCAATCTGGGAGGAAGTCTCTATCACCATGCGCAAAAATCCCCGCAACTTAAACTTTACCGCAGCTCCCCATCTGGAGCCAAAGACAGATGACACTGAAACCGTTGTTTATGACGGACCCACCCGGGGCATACTGCCATTGTTTCCCAAAAACGTTAATTCTCATGCCACTCTGGCCCTGGCCACCCTAGGTCTGGACCGGACCCGATCCATATTGATCTCAGACCCTGGATTGGATGAGTCGGTTATTGAAATCGATGCTACTGGCGGCGGCACCAAAATACACATTGAGCGGCGGAACCCCATTAAGGGCGTCACCGGTAAACTGACGATTTTGTCTCTGTATCAGAGCATACAAAACGCCATCGGCGAGCCGGGCAGTATAATCCCCTGTTGATGGAATCAAGCCTAGAACCGGGCGGCGGTTGAAAACAGCCTGTAAGGCATTGCAGATCAGCTTTGGTTTGTCTGTATCGAGTCCAGGTCCAGGCCCTCACGCGCCCAAGCCGAAAGCCTCACTCCCCGCCGCTTGATCTCGTAAAAAGGCATGTCCTCTGCGACCGCCTGCATGACGCTATGTCCATCGGTCACCATTGACCCGGCCAACACATCCACCCCCAGATCAAAAAGTCTCGGCGCCCAGGGGGTGGAAGGGCCAACCAGTATCTTCAGCGCACCACTAGCCTGCGTCAGCAGACCTGCCAGAGAGCGGGTGAGCAGGGCGGTGGCGGTGATGGCGGCTACCTGGCATTCGGCCAAGTCGTGTTCCCACTCTTGCCGGGGTTTATTGCCATGTCCGGGCCTGAAGTCAATTACG
>JASFOZ010000025.1:0-18407 GCA_050116255.1 Desulfarculaceae bacterium | reverse complement strand
AGCCATAGCCGCCATGGATCTGGATGGCCTGGCCCGCCACCCGGTTTACCATTTCGCTGGCAAACAGCTTGGCCATGGAGGCCTCTCGGGTATAGCGCTGCTCCAGGTCCTTGAGGGAGGCGGCGTTGAGGCAGAGCAACCGCGCCGCTTCAATCTCGGTGGCCATGTCCGCCACCTGAAAACGCAAGCCCTGGAAGTCGCTTATCACCCGCCCAAACTGCTCACGGTCGTGCATGTATTGAATTGCCTCGTCCAGACAGGCCTGAGCCACGCCCACCGATTGAGCGGCGATACCGATGCGGCCGCAGTCCAGGGCGCTCATGGCCACCTTGAATCCCTCGCCAGGCTTGCCCAATAAGTTTTCCCGGGGGATGCGGCAGTCTTCGAAGACGAGTTGGGCGGTATCGCTGGCCTTGAGGCCGAGCTTCTCTTCTTCCCTGGCTATAATGAGGCCCGGCGTACCTTGGGGTACCAAGAAAGCGCTGATGCCCCGGTGGCGTTTGCTGGAGTCGGTCACCGCGGTGACAATGATCAGGCCTGCGTTTTTGCCGGTG
Source organism: Desulfarculaceae bacterium (assembly GCA_050116255.1). Taxonomy (GTDB): domain Bacteria; phylum Desulfobacterota; class Desulfarculia; order Desulfarculales; family Desulfarculaceae; genus JASFOZ01. The sequence continues at coordinate 17,853 of JASFOZ010000025.1, read as the reverse complement.
GTGATGAACTGTTTGGTGCCGTTTAATACCCAATGATCGCCGTCTTCGGCAGCGCGGGTCCTCTGACTGGCTGGGTCCGAACCGGCTTGGGGCTCGGTGAGGGCAAAGGCGCCGATGCATTTTCCTGAACACATTTGAGGAAGCCAGTGGTTTTTTTGTTCTTCGTCACCGAAGTTGAGCATGGACTCGCAGCAGATGGAGTTGTGCACGCTCATGACCACGGCAGTGGAGGCGCAGGCATAGGCTATCTCGGTGAGGGCCAAGACATAGCTTACGGCATCGACTCCGGAACCCTGGTATTTTTCAGGCACCATCATGCCCATGAATCCCAGCTCCCCCATTTGGGAAAGGATTTCGCGGGGGAATTCATGGTTCCGGTCCCGCTGGGCCGCTCCGGGAAGCACCACCTCCCGGGCGAAATCCCGGGCCATGGTCTGTATCATCTTTTGTTCTTCAGTTAAGGCGAAAGCCATGCCAACTCCCTGTTAATCCAGCGCCATGAGCTATGGCGTGTAAAGAACCACCAGAATCTCCGCCGGAGTATTGCCCGGGTTGCTCAGTTTGTGCACCAGGCTTGAGTTGAAGTGCAGGGATTCGCCTTGGGTGAGGTGATTTAGGTTGTCCCCCACCTTGACCTCTACTTCGCCCTTAAGCACGTAATGAAACTCCTCGCCCTCGTGCTGATAGCTGGCGCCTTCCAGGTCACTGTTGGGATCAATGGTAATTAAAAAGCCCATCAGGTGTTTATCGCGGGAGTCAGAAGTCAGCACCGTGTAGGAATACTGGTCTGTGCGTTTGCGTACCGCCTCGGCCCGGCGCTCTAGGGATTCGTTTCCTTCTTCGTCCTTGAGCAGCAAGGTGGAGTCCACCTTCAGGGCGCGGCCTAAGGTTATAAGCACTGCCACCGGAGGGATAACTTCATCATTTTCAATTCGTGTTAGGTATTCAAGCGAATAGCCGACTTCATTGGCCAGGGCTTCCAGGCTTAATTCCCGGCTTTCCCTGAGCCGTTTGATGCGTTGGCCCAGCGATTTGCGCTTAACTCTGCGGGGCATGGTTTCCTCCTTGCAGCTTTTGTTATTGGGGTAATAAGGCGGCTATCACTTCGTCGCATTCACTGTAGGGATCGCTTTTACCGGCAGCAATGTCTTCTGCAATTTCTTCCAGGCGGTTCATAGAATCCAGTTTGGCGATTAAATGCTCCATGACCCGGGTCTGGATCAAGTCCAGCAGCTCCATACGCGCCCTCTCCAGCCGCCGCAATTTCAGAAAGCGGCCGTTGTCCGTATCCAAAAAACGGCGGTGGTCGGCCAGCGCTTTCATAAGGTCATCGAGCCCCCTGCCGTCCACAGCGCAGGTGGGCACCACCGGCGGCGTCCAGCCTTGGCCCCGCGTACCCCGGCGCTCCAGGGCCAGCATGCTTTCCAATTGATTGATGGCATTGTTGGCGCCTTCGCGGTCCATCTTATTGACCACGAAGATATCGCCCGCTTCCAATATGCCCGCCTTGATGGCCTGAACTTCGTCGCCCAATCCGGGCACGGTTATAATCACAGTGGTGTCGGCCATGCGGGCCACATCTATTTCATCTTGTCCCACACCCACCGTTTCCACCAGGATCACGTCCTTACCCATGGCCTCCATCACCGTGACTACGCCCCGGGTGGAGGCGGTGAGGCCGCCGAAATGTCCCCGTGTGGCCAAAGAGCGGATAAAAACGCCTTCATCAGTAGCATGCCGCTGCATACGCACCCGGTCGCCCAGAATGGCCCCTCCGGTGAAGGGGCTGGTGGGATCCACCGCCACCACCCCCACGGTCTTGTCCTGCTGCCTGAGTCTGGTCAGCAGGGCATCGGTTAGCGTGGATTTGCCCACCCCCGGAGAGCCGGTTATTCCCCATACCTGGGAGTTCCCCCCGGAGTGGTAAAGGCGCTTCATTATCTCCAGGGCCTGAGGCCGGCTGTCATCCAGATCGCGCATCAGCCGGGCCGCCTGGCGGACATCCCCTGCCAATATTTTCTCTATGGTTTCCTCTGCGGTCACGGATTTTGCTCTCATTTCAAAAAAGGAAGCTGATGTGGGGATTTATTAAAATCAATACCTGGCCTCTCGCCTGGGGGCGAATGGCCGCCTTGAATATTCTAACTATTTTTCCCGGTCTGTTCTAAGACTACGATAACAGGCCCAGCAGATGCAGGGCCGCTGCCGCCCCCAAAACCAGCTCCCACGAGCGTTTTTGGGCAGGCACGGTCCTCTGCAAAGCTTAAAAAGGAGCCGGCCCCACGGCCGGCCCCTCAATCTGCTATTTTCCCTTTAACAGATTCCTGGCGATCACCAGGCGCATTATTTCATTGGTGCCTTCATATATCTGGGTGATCTTGGCGTCCCTCATGTGCCTTTCCATGGGGTATTCCTTGCAGTAGCCGTAACCGGCCAAAATCTGAACCCCTTCTATGGCGGCGTTCATGGCCGAGTCGGATGCGAACATCTTGGCCATGGCGGCTTGTTTCTCAAAGTGCCGGTGCTGGTCTTCCATCCAGGCAGCCCGCAGCAACAATAGTTCCGAGGCATCCAAGGCGGCGGCTATGTCAGCCAGCTTCCACTGGATGGCCTGAAATTGGGCTATGGCCTTGCCGAACTGTTCCCGGGTCTGGGCATACTCCACCGCCTCTTCCAGCACCGCCCGGCCTATACCCAGGGCCTGGGAGCCGATGCCGATGCGGCCGCTGTCAAGAGTGGTGAGCATCTGCTTGAGGCCCGACCCCGGCTCACCCAGCAGGTTATCTTTGGGAATGCGGGCGTCTTCGAAAACCAGCTCCGCAGTCCCCGAGGCGCAGATGCCCAGCTTTTCCTCCACCCGGCCCACGGAAAAGCCTTTGGTGTTTTCCAGGTCCACGATAAAGGAGCTGATGCCTTTATAGCCTGCTTCAGGATCGGTCTTGGCCGCGATCACGGCATAGGTGGAGACATTGCCGTTGGTGATGAACTTCTTTTCGCCGTTTAAGACCCATTCGTTTCCATCCAGCACCGCTGTGGTGCGTATGGCGGCAGGGTCCGAGCCGGCGCCGGCCTCGGTGAGCCCGTAGCAGCCCAGTTTCTGGCCGCTGGCCACGGGAGTTAAAAATGCCTTTTTTTGTTCTTCGGTTCCAAAGGTGAGAACCGGGAAGCAGTAAAGGGAATTGCACACGCTCATGATGACGCCCACCGAGGCGTCGCCGCGCGAGATCTCGGTCAGCGCCAATACGTAGCTGACATAATCCATGCCGGCGCCGCCGTATTCGTCGGGAACGGCGATTCCCATGAAGCCGAGTTCGCCCAAGGCGGCGCAGGCCTCGGCTGGGTGCTCGTGAGTGGCGTCGAAATGGGCTGCTTTGGGTTTTAGCTCCTCGTCGGCTATGCGCGCGGCGGTGTCCTTGACTAATTGCTGCTCTTCGCTGAGAGAAAAGTCCATGATCTCATCCTTATGAATATTAATCAGGCCCGGCCCTTAAACTCTGGCTTGCGCTTTTCCAAGAATGCGCTCATACCCTCTTTTTGATCGGGGGAGGCGAAACAGGTGGCAAAGGCCTCGGCCTCCATGGGAATGGAGCGCTCCAGAGGCAGATCGTAGCCGTCGTTGATCAATGTCTTGATGGCCCTTAGGGCGACCCGGCCCTTGGCGGCGATGCCTTGGGCCGCCTTCATCACCGCAGGCATAAATTCCTCGGGCGAGAAGACCCTGGTGACCAGGCCTATGGCGGCCGCCTGGGCAGCTGAAATCATGTCTCCGGTGAGGCAAAGTTCCTTGGCCCAGCCCCGGCCCACCAGCCGGCTGAGACGCTGGGTTCCGCCGAAACCGGGGATGATGCCCAGGTTGATCTCAGGCTGGCCGAATTTGGCCTTTTCCGAGGCATAGATGAAGTCGCAGGCCATGGCGATCTCGCAGCCGCCGCCCAGGGCGAACCCGTTCACGGCTGCAATCACCGGCTTGTCCAGTTTTTCAATCTTGAACAGGGTCTCTTGGCCCTGGCGGGAGAAGTTGCGCGACTGCAGGGGGTCCATCTTCGCCATCTCGGCGATGTCAGCGCCGGCCACAAAGGCCTTGTCTCCGGCACCGGTGAGCACCACGCACTTGATGTTATCGTCCCCAGCTATGGCGGTGAAGGCCTGGTCCAGCTCTGATACCACCTGCGGGCTCAGGGCGTTTAGGGCCTTGGGCCGGTTGATGGTCACTATGGCCACCGCCCCCTCGGTTTCGTAGATTATGGTTTCGTATGCCATGTCGGTCCCCTCTCGGCCATTAAAGGCTTTTAGGCTGGTGCAAAGGGGTTATCCCCATGGGGGTCTGAACCGCACTTTGCCTCAGTCATAGTTTTTACCGCTTATGTACCGTCTCATCTCTCCAAGATCATGGCTGCACCCTGGCCGCCGCCGATGCAAAGGGTAGCCAGGCCCAGCTTGGCATCGCGTTTTTGCATTTCAAAAAGCAGGGTGATCAGGATGCGGGCGCCGGAGGCGCCGATGGGATGCCCCAGGGCGATGGCACCACCGTTTACATTGACGATCTCCCGGTTCAGGCCCAACTCGCGGATCACCGCCTCGGCCTGGGCGGCAAAGGCTTCGTTGGCCTCGATGAGATCAAAGTCCTCCACGTTGACACCGGCCTTTTGCATGGCGGACCGGCTGGCATAGATGGGTCCCAGGCCCATAACCGAGGGGTCTACTCCCCCCCAGCCGTACGACTTGATGGAAGCCATGACCGGGGCCCCCAGTTCCTCGGCCTTTTCCCGGGTCATGACCACCACGGCGGCGGCGCTGTCGTTTATGCCGCTGGCGTTGCCCGCGGTTACGGTGCCGTCCTTTTTAAAGGCGGGCCTTAGCTTGGCCAGGGCCTCCAGGGTGGTGCCGAACCGGGGGTGTTCCTCGGTGTCGCAGACCACCGGATCGCCCTTGCGTTGGGGCACCATCACTGGCACGATCTCTTCCTTAAAACGGCCGCTCTCCACCGCCTTTTGGGCCCGCTCTTGGCTCACAAAGGCGAGCTGGTCCTGATCCTCGCGGGATATGCCCATTTTTTCGGCGACGTTTTCGGCGGTGATTCCCATATGATAGCGGTTGAAGATATCAAAAAGGCCGTCATGGATCATGGAGTCCACCAGGGAGCCGTCGCCCATGCGCTGGCCCCAGCGGGCGCCGGGAACCAGGTAGGGGGCCTGGCTCATGTTTTCAGTGCCGCCGGCCACCACTATCTCGCTGTCCCCGCACATAATGGCCTGAGCGGCCAGCATGATGCTTTTGAGCCCCGAGGCGCAGACTTTGTTGACGGTGAAGGCGTTTTTTTCCACCGGAATTCCGGCATGCACCTGGATCTGACGGGCCACGTTCTGTCCCAGGCCGGCCCCCAGCACATTACCCATAATGACTTCGTCAACTTGCTCGGGCTTGACGCCGGCCCGGTTCAGGGCCTCCTTAACCGCCGTGATCCCTAAATCCACTGCCGATACATTTGAGTACATTCCACTGAAACGCCCTACTGCGGTGCGGGCTGCACCGGTAATCACTACATCCTTAAGCATTTGTCACTCCTTGTCGTCTATGCATTTCCGATTCAAAGGTTTTCCACGAACAAAGACACCGCCTCGCCGCCGCCCAGGCAGAGGCTGGCCATGCCGGTAGCCGCGCCGGTGTCCTTCATGGCGTAGATCAAAGTTGTAAGCACCCGGACTCCTGAGGCCCCTATGGGGTGGCCGATTGAAACCGAACCACCATAAATGTTTATCTTGTCCGGATCAAGCCCTAAGGTTCTTTGCACCGCCACGGAAGAGGAGCTGAAGGCCTCATTGACCTCGTGCAGGTCTATGTCCTTGGGGTCAATACCCTGTTTTTGGCAGACCTTGGGGATGCTCAGGATGGGAGCCACCAGCACGTATTTGGGGTCAATGCCCGCAGCGCCCTGGGCCCCCACTTTCACCAGCGGCTTTAGGCCTCTTTCCTTGGCGGCCGCCGCTGACATCACCACCACCGCCGCCGCCCCGTCGTTTAGGCTGGAGGCGTTGCCTGCGGTAACGCTGCCGTCTTTTTTAAAGACCGGCTTGAGCTTGGAAAGTTGGTCCAATGAGGATTGGCGCAAACCCTCGTCAGTATCCACCACCACGGGATCGCCTTTTCGCTGGGGCACCTTCACGGGCACGATCTGTTCTTTGAACCTGCCTTCTGTGGAAGCTTGGTAGGATTTATTGTAGGAGTCCACTGCGAACTGGTCCTGGTCCTCCCGGGAGACTCCATATTTTTCGGCGCACAGCTCCGCGCTCATTCCCATGTGAAAGTCGTTTATGTGATCCCACAGCCCGTCGCAGACCATGGCATCGATGCACTTGCCGTCTCCCATGCGATAACCTGCGCGGTTATTCAAAAGCAGGTAGGGGGCGTTACTCATGGACTCCATGCCGCCGGCCACCACCACCTGGGCGTCGCCGCTGGCCACCGCCTGGGCCGCCAGCATCACTGCCTTGAGGGCGGAGCCGCAGACTTTATTTATGGTGAGGCACTCCACTTCAAAAGGAAGGCCGGCGCGCAGGACCGCTTGGCGGGCGGGGTTTTGGCCGAGACCGTGGGGAAGCACATTGCCCATTATCACTTCATCAACGTCCCCCGGCTCCAGCCCGGCCCGGGCCATGGCCTCCAGAATGACCACTTGACCCAAGTCCAAGGCGCTGAGCTTGGTTAAACTGCCCTGGTAAGATCCCACCGCTGTCCGGCAGGTGCTTGCTATAACCACATCAGACATCAATTTCCTCCTGCACCCATTCATTCATTGAACTGCCTGAGACCTTCTCCTGGTTCCCTAAAACCGGCCGGGTGGAAGATAACCGGCTAAGAGCGGCCTACGAGGGAGGCGAATAAAATGGGGTTGGTATTATTTTGCGCACCCGGGCCATGGCCACCAGCCCGGGGCCTTCCTGATCCAGGCCCTCCGCCTCCAAGTACAGAGAACCATTACGTAAAAAAAGCCTCTTAGGGTCGACGGTCAGTCGTTGGTCATCACCATCGTCTTTACCCGTAGGCTCCAATAGCAAAACCACGCGCCGACCTTCGGCGATGGCCGGCTGCAGGGTATGCAAAACTTCCGGAGAACAGGAGAAACCGTCCGCCACCACCACCTGATCCAAGGCTTCGCTGAAGAGTGGTTGCAGGTTTTCAGGAAGTTGTTCCACCAGATTGCGCAATCCTGCCAATGCGCCCATGGCCAGGGCAAAATCACTCAGCCGGGTGAGTTGACGTACCGCCAGGATCAGTGCGAACAGATCAGCCAGACTCAGGCCGGCGGCATTGAAAGTAAGTTCTTTATCCAGCACAAAACCCGGCTGTCGCCGTGAATAATGAAAAGAAAAACCCATTTCCGCCAGGGCGTCGCGGTCTTTATAAAATTGGCGGCGCGACACCTTCAGCCGGCGGCACATCTCCTCAGGGCTGCGCCGGGGATGGGCCTTGATGTCGCAGATAATCCCCATAAGCCGTGCCAGACGGCGGCTGTTCATGGATTCTCCCGCGAAAAATGAACCACTTCTTTCTAGCCGATCCCATGGCCCAAGTCAAGAAACCTAAGCCCAGTGCTGAGGGGAAGTCTTTGCCATGCCTCAGCATTTTCTAGCAGGCCTGGTTTTCATCTTTCTGAGGGTTTCGCTTACCGGATCTCCCCAGCCCTGGCCCTGGCCATGATTGACTATTATTAGGCCGGGATATAATATGGGGTGCCGAAAGCTGGCGCAGCATTGGGGCAAAAATGCAGGCGGTGGGGAGTGGGCGAGTATCAGGAAAGGGTTTACCGGCTTACTTGCAGTACGGCGGGATTGATCCCCTTCAATGTAAAGGTCAAGGAAACCGACCTTTGGATTCTGGCGGAGCGGGATCTGAGCAGAGCGGCGGTTGATTCTGTTCTTAACCATCGCCGGGGGCTTGAAAAATATCTGGCCCGCAAACCCGAGGCCGCCGCGTCTTTGGATCCCCTGGTCGACGATTCCCTGGCCCCGCCCTTGGTGCGTTCAATGCTGAAGGCAGGACAAAAGGCCGGAACCGGCCCCATGGCGGCGGTGGCCGGGGCCATTGCCCAGGCGGTGGGTAACGATCTGCTGCGTCTCAGCCGCCAGATTGTAGTGGAAAACGGAGGGGATCTCTTCTTGGCTGCCACCCAAAACCTCAATGTGGCCATATGGGCGGGAGACTCACCCCTGTCCGGCCGCATCGGAATAGAGATGGCGGCCAAACAGATGCCCACGGGGCTGGCCACCAGCTCCGGCACTGTGGGTCATTCCATGTCTTTGGGTAAAGCCGACGCCGCCCTGGTGGCCTCCGGGGATGTGGCTTTGGCTGATGCCGTCGCCACCGCCATGGGCAACCGGATCCGGTCCGTCTCTGATCTGGACCCGGCCCTGGCCTGGGCGGCGGAGATTCCCGGAGTATCGGGGGCGCTTATTGTACTGGGCGACCGTCTGGGGGCCTGGGGAGATCTGCACCTGATAGAGCTTGGGGCCGGGGAAGATAAATGACCCTCATCGGCGTACTTTCAGACACCCATTTACGGGAATATGATGCCGGTCTGGAAGGCCGGCTGACCCAGGCGTTTGCAGGCGTGGACATGATTCTTCATGCTGGCGACCTCACGAACATGCAGGTGCTGGATATGTTAGAGTGTGAGGAAGTATTGGCTGTGTGCGGCAATATGGATGATCATATGGTTGCAAACGCCCTGCCTCCCAAGCGGGTCATAGAAGTGGGCGGCATGAGCATCGGCCTGATACACGGCTGGGGATCGCCGCATGGGCTGGAGAATAGGATTCGCTCGGAGTTTGACCAAGTGGATTGCATCGTCTATGGTCATTCTCATCGCCCGGCCAACCACCTAAAGGATGGAGTTTTGTTTTTCAATCCCGGCTCAGCCAGTTCCAGTTACCGGGGCAGCGGCACGGTAGGCCTTTTGGAAGTGGGCAAACATATTAGGGGAAAGATCCTTGAACTGAGGTAGAGATATAAGACCAAGGCAAGGAATTGAAAAATGGATAGACTTTGGGCTCCTTGGCGAATGCGCTACATCTTGGAGGAAGATCAGCCCCAAGGCTGCATTTTCTGCCTGGCCAAAGACGGTGCCGGCGCCGACGGCCTGGTTTTGGGAGTTGGCGATCTCAGCTTGGTTATGATGAACAAATATCCTTATAATAATGGTCATGTGCTGGTGGCGCCGGTCCGGCACGTGGGCGAACTCAGCGACCTGAGCAAAGAAGAGCAGGGAGACCTTTTGGCCACGGTGGATTTTACCATTCAGGCTATCCGCAAGGAGATGAACCCGGACGGTTTGAACGTGGGGCTTAATTTGGGACGGTCCGCCGGGGCCGGCATTGAGGATCACCTGCACTTCCACATAGTGCCCCGCTGGCATGGGGATGTAAATTTCATGACCGTTTTCGGGGAGGTGCGCGTCATTCCCGAACATATCAAAGCCACCTATCAAAAACTGAAACCCCATTTCAGCGGCCTGAACCGTAGTAAGGGGGATCCATGAGCTACCTAAAAGCACTTATTATTTCAGCTGTAGTGGCCTTGGCCATAATTTTCATGGTGCAAAACATAGAGCCTTTAAGCAATCCGCTGGCCATAAGGCTCAACCTCTTGTTCGTGCAGTTTACTTCCACACCCTACCCAACTTACCTGTTGATTCTGTTGGCTTTCTTCGTTGGGCTTCTTGCCGCGAGCCTTTTGGGCATAACTGAACGGTTCCGGTTCCGCAAGCTGATACGCAACCAGCGCAAGGAGGTGGCCAGCCTCAGCCGCGAGCTGGATTCTCTGCGCAACCTGCCCATCACCAGCGAGCACCTTAGCACCAGTGAGGAAACGGTAAGCGCGTCCACTCCAGAGGAGAAAGAGGCCCTCACCTGATGGAATCAGAAATTTTTCAGCTGTGGGGTATTTCCTTTACAGGGGCCCACCTGTTGATTCTTCTGGGTTTGCTGGCGGTGGGGCTCGGGCTCGGCCTCTGGTTGGGCCGCGCCCGGAGGCGCACCCCAGGAACCTCCTCCCCAGCCACCCGGCGGCGGGACGCCTCTGACGATGCCTTCTTAAAGGGTCTCAGCTACCTGATGGCCGACCACACCGATCAAGCCATTGAGGAGTTCACCCGGGCCGTGACCCTGAACTCAGACACGGTGGAGACCTATGTGGTCCTGGGCAACCTGTTCCGCCAAAAGGGCGAGATCGAGCGGGCGGTCCGCATCCGCCAGAACATCATCGCCCGCCCCAATTTGGAAGCGGCCGTGAAACTGCAGGCGATCTACGATCTGGGTTTGGACTACCGCAAAGGAGGTCTTTTCAACCGGGCGGCCGAGGCATTTGAGGAAGTGCTTAACATGGATCCCCAGCACCTGGAAGCGGTGCGGCAAATGGTCTCCTTGTCCGAGGAGATGCGTGATTGGGATAACGCCTATGATTCTCTGAAACGGCTGGACAAGTTGAGCGGCGGCGACAGCCGGCCGGTTTTGGCCCACTACAAGACCGAGCGGGGCAAAGAGCTGATGACCGCGGGCCAGCTGGCCCAGGCTGAGGAAGCTTTTAACCAGGCCATCAACGTGTACAAAGGTTGTCTTGACGCTTATTTACATTTGGGCGATTTAGAGTTGGCGCGGGGACGCATCCGCAAGGCGCTCAGCGTTTGGCGCAAGGCGGTGCGCCTGGCGCCTCTGCATGCCCATTTGGTTATTTCCCGGTTGGCTGCGGCCGAAGACGTGTTGGGCCAGGAAGGGGTTGATTCCTTTTTAAGTGAGGTTGAGCCCCAGGAAGCCGAGGTGACCACTTTACTGGCCATGGCCCAATACTTCCACCGCCACCAAAAGGATGACCGGGCCTTGGAGTTATTGGACCAGGCGGTGGCTAAATCGCCTGGGCGCCTGGATGTACATCGCCTGCGCGGCGAGATACTGCTCTCCCAGGGCCAGGACGATTCCGCCATCAAGGCCTATGATGAACTTTTGGCCCAGATCGGCGGGGATTGGGCCTCGTATCAATGTCAGCACTGCGGCCTGGTGACCCATCAATTGACCTGGAAATGCCCCCGCTGCCTCAAATGGGACACCATGACCCTGCGTGAACCTACCCTGGCCTGAGCCCTGAGAGCAAATTCCAGCCTATGGCACCTAGAGTTCATTCCTGATATTTTTAGGCACAACACTTTAAAGGGAGCTTGACTTAATCAGTTATGCCCCAACCTACCGCTAAAGCATCATCTCCTGCGGGAAACGCAGGCAAACCATCCACTCCAGTGCTCGCCAAAGACACCCCCATGTTGAGGCAATACCTGAGCATCAAGGAAGAGGTCCCGGACTGCATATTGTTTTTCCGCATGGGTGATTTCTACGAGATGTTTTTCGAAGACGCCAAGGTGGCCAGCAAGGTGCTGTCCATCGCCCTCACCTCCCGGCACAAGGATCAGCCCGATCCCATTCCCATGTGTGGAGTTCCTTGCCGGGCGGTGGACGCCTATCTGGCCAAGATGGTGGAGGCCGGGTTCAAGGTGGCGGTATGCGATCAGGTGGAGGACCCCAAAAAGGCCAAAGGCCTGGTGCGCCGGGAGATAACCAGAGTGGCCAGCCCGGGGATGTTCACTGACCCCAATCATCTTCCCGCCAAAGACCACCGTTTCCTGGCCGCCCTTTGCCTTTCAACCCGGGAAGCGGGCCTGGCCTGCCTGGATCTTTCCAGCGGTGAGTTCCAGGCCTGCACCTTGTTGGCCGGTCCTCCCTTGAACGACGAGTTGGCCCGCCTGGAGCCGGCGGAGCTGGTGCTGGCCGAGAGCCAGATGGAACATCCCCTGCTCAGCTCCTTGACTCCGGAGGCGGCTGCGCTGCCCCGCACCGCCTACAGCGGCAAACCCCCGGCCGCTTCCCTGGCCCTGGATATCCTCAGTGAACGCCTGCCCCCGGGGGGCGAGGACTGGCCCGGCGTGGCCCTGAGCGCAGCGGCCATGGCCTGGTCGGTGGTGCTGGCCACCCAGCGCACCCGGCCGGAGCACGTGGAGCGCCTGAGCCTTTACCGGGTGGACAACCACCTGGTGCTGGACGCCACCGCCAGGCGGAACCTGGAGCTTTTCCGCTCCATCGCCAGCGGGGGCCGCAAGGGCTCGCTTTTGCACGCCGTGGACATGACCGTGACCGCCATGGGAGGTAGGCTCTTACGCGAATGGCTGGGCTTTCCCCTGCTTGACCTGGGGGGCATCGAAGCCCGCCACCAGGCGGTGGACCAGCTCTGCCAGGCGCCGCTTACGGTTTCGGGGCTGCAAGAGCTCCTTAATGCCTTGCCCGATGTTCCCCGGCTGGTGGGCCGGGCGGCCTTGGGACAGGCAGGGCCCCGTGATCTGGCCGGCCTGCGCGAGGCCCTTTTTGCCCTTCCCCGCATCGAACAGGAGATGGCGGAACTCAGCGCCCCCCTTTTAGTGGAGCAGCGCGAGGCCTTGGGCGGCCTGGACGACCTGGCCCTGGAGTTGGCGCGCACTCTGGTGAAAGAACCCCCGGCCAGCCTGGCCGAAGGGGGAGTGATCGCCCCGGGCGTAGATGCAGAGCTGGACCAGCAGCGCGGGTACCGCTCCCAGGGCAAGGATTGGATCGCCGGCCTCCAGGCCTCGCTCCGGGCCCAGACCGGCATTCCTTCTTTGAAGGTCGGTTTCAACAAGGTGTTCGGGTACTACCTGGAGGTGACCAAGACCCACTTGGACAAGGTGCCGGAGAACTTTATCCGCAAACAGACACTGGCCAATGCGGAACGCTATATAACTCCGGAGCTGAAAGAGCAAGAGGCCGCGGTCTTGGGGGCGGAGGAACGCGTATTAGAACTGGAGCGCCGGATTTTCGAGGAACTTCGCCAAAAAGTGGCCGGGCAAAGCCGGATGTTGATGACCTGCGCCCGGGCCCTGGCTGCGGTGGATGTGCTTGCCGGCCTGGCCCGATTGGCGGTGAGCCGCGCCTACGTGCGGCCCCAGATGAGCGAAAACGGCGAACTGAATATCAAGGGGGGCCGGCACGCCGTGGTGGAGCAAATGCTGAAGGAAGGCGAGTTTGTCCCCAATGATGTACGACTGGACTCCGAGGACCAGCAGGTGCTTATCATCACCGGCCCCAACATGGCCGGGAAATCCACCATTCTCAGGCAAGTGGCCCTGATCGTGCTGTTGGCCCAGGCCGGTTCCTTTGTGCCTGCCGACTCCGCTGCCATACCGCTTACTGACCGCATCTTCACCAGGGTGGGGGCCATGGACGACCTGGCCCGGGGACGCTCGACCTTTATGGTGGAGATGACCGAAACCAGCCAGATCCTCAGCCAAGCCACCCCCCGCTCCCTGGTGATCTTGGATGAGGTGGGCAGGGGCACCTCCACCTTTGACGGGCTTTCCTTGGCCTGGGCCGTGGCCGAACATCTCCATGAGCTGAACGGGACCGGCGTAAAGACGCTTTTCGCCACCCATTATCACGAGCTCACCGAATTGGCCGCCACCTTGCCCCGGGTGAAGAACTTCAACGTGGATGTCAAGGAATACCAGGGGGGCATAGTATTCCTGCGGCGGCTTGTTCCCGGAGGGGTCAGCCGCTCTTATGGATTGCAGGTGGCGCGGTTGGCGGGACTTCCCGAAGAGGTGCTCAGGCGCGCCCAGCAGATCCTGGGCAGCCTGGAAAACGGCGGTCCAGCCGGCACCGGCCGCACCCAGACCCTTGAGGAGGGCTGTGCCCAGGATCAATTATCCTTGTTCAAGACCAAGGAACGCCAACACCCTATACTGGCCCGCTTGCAGGACTTGGATTTACAGAACCTGACCCCTTTGCAGGCACTTAATATTCTGGATGATTTGAAGCGTGAACTTTCCTGAGCCAGTCATGGCGGCCATTATTTGCCGGAGATGTTTTACGTCTCCGCTAAGGGCTGTGACCGGCGATCTCCAGGGACTGACAGGGGCGCCGTCTGCAAAACCCGGATGGCCCGGCAGCCGAAACATCTGCTTCCGGGCCATATCTTCAGTCCTTTTGGCGGTGTTGGTTTTATTGGCCTTGGTGGCTTGTTGGCCCCGGGCGGCTGAGGCCCAAACGGAACAGGCCGTGTATAAAAGGGCCAAGGCTGATTACCATTGGCTGGTGAATCATCCTCAGGCCCGTAAGGTTTACCACAACTGGCAGAGCCTCAAAGACCGTTTCGCCCGGGTATATACGGCCAACCCCCAGGGCCCTTTGGCCTCGGGCAGCCTTTTCTGGATGGCCCGCATCCACAAGGATGCCTATGCCCAATTCAAGCGCCAGCAGGATTTCGATGAGGCCGTGGATCTGTGCCAGCGGCTGATAAGCCATTTCCCTAAAAACCGCCTGGCCGATGACGCCCAATATATGATCGGCCGCCTGTACGAAAAGGCGGGAGACCCCAAACACGCCTACCTGGAGTATCTGAAAGTAACCGTCAATTATCCCCGGGGCGATATGCTAAAAAGGGCCAAGGCCCGCCTGGACGCCCTGGAAAAGGAGCTGGTGGGGTCCCGGATCCAGGCCGAGAAAGAGGAAAAGGCTCTCAAAGACAAGCAGGTAAAACAAAAGGCCGCCAAACCCGATGCCACCTTGGCCGATGTAAACAATCTGCGCCATTGGTCGACCCCGACTTACACCCGGGTGGTCCTGACCTTGGAGCGGCCCGTGCCCTATACGGCCAAATTGCTGAAAAAAAATAAAAAGGCCGGCAAACCCCGGCGGCTGTATATCGATCTGCGGGGGGCCCGCCTCACGGAAAAAGTCCAAGAGACGGTGCCTATCGGGGACGGGCTGTTGGTGCGGGCCCGGGCGGGGCAGTATAAACCGGACACCGTGAGGCTGGTTCTGGATACCAAGCACCTGGCCTCTTATAAGGTCTTTTCCCTGGACAATCCTTTCCGGCTGGTGGTGGATTGCTTTGGCAAGGTTGACAAGCCCAAGGCCAAACTAACCTATCCCAAGAGCCAGAGGGTGCCCCGGGGCCGGGCCAAGCAGAAGCCTCCCGAACTGGGGCTGGCCGCCGCCTTGGGGCTGACGGTCAAACGGGTGGTGCTGGACCCGGGCCATGGGGGCAAGGATCCGGGAGCCATCTGGCGGGGCCTTCACGAAAAAGACATCACCCTGGATGTGACCCGCCGCGTGGCCCGCAAACTGACCAAACTTCTGGGCTGCAAGGTGCTTTTAACCAGAAACCGGGACAAGTTTCTGGCTCTGGAGGCCCGCACCGCTTTTGCCAATACCCAGGACGCCGATCTGTTTGTCTCTTTTCATGTCAACGCCGCGCCCAGTCACAGGCTAAGCGGATTGGAGACCTACTTTCTGAACTTCGCCTCTGACGAAGAATCCATGCGGGTGGCGGCCCGGGAAAACGCCACCTCCCAGAGGTCCATCAGTGACCTGCAGGTGATTCTCAACGACCTGATCCGCAACACCAAGATAAACGAATCCAACCGCCTGGCCCGCAGCATTCACAACAAACTCGTATCCGAAGTGAAGAAGCAACACAAGGTGCGTGACCTGAAAGTGAAGCAGGCCCCCTTTTATGTGCTGATAGGGGCCCGCATGCCCGCAGCCTTGGTGGAATTGGGCTTCATCACCAACCCCACTGAGCACCGGCTGTTGGGCAGTGAACGCTACCGCGAGCTGTTGGCCGAGGGCGTGGCCAAGGGCATCGCTGACTACGCCCGCAAGCTGAAAAGAACCGACCGGGCCGGTTAGCCTTTGATTGCGAGCAGGGGGTCCCGCCATGACCGGTTTGAGCAAGCACCATCTCAGGTTGCCGCCGCCCAGCCTCAAGGATAACACCGCCAGCATAGACCGGCTGGCCAAGGCGCTGCGCAAAGAGGCGGGCGCTTGGCCCCTGGTTCCTAAAAGTTATTTAAATTCCTTTGCCAGCGTCATCCGGGAGGCAGATTACCAGGTGACGGCAACCCTGGCCCAAAACAAAGACATGACGGTGCTGGTGGAGGTGGAGCCTGGAGACACCACCCCTAGTCAGCCTCCGGCTCAACTTCAGGAACGGGCCATGCAGGTCCCATCGTCTCTTTGGGGAGCAGAGGGGCTGGGAGTGGCCCTGGACATCGGCTCCACCCACTTGCAGGCGTCTCTTCACGATCTCGCCGGCGGCGGGGAGCTGGCCCAAACGACCTTGCTCAACCCTCAAACCGGAGCCGGGTCTGATATCCTCACCCGCATACATTACGCCGCCGATCCTGAGAGGCATCAGCAACTCTGCGACCAATTGGCAGAGGCCGCCGCCTCGGCCATAGACCAGATGTGCGCCCAGGCGGGCAGGGACACAGAGGAGGTGGCCGGTTTGGCGGCGGCGGGCAACACCACCATGACCCATTTTTTTCTGGGCCTGGATGTGCAATCCCTTTGCCGGGAGCCCTATATACCGGTGGTGAACCGGCCGGCGCCTTTTTATGCCGCTGACCTGGGCCTGAAGCTGGCGCCTGGGGCCGTGGTCTGGTGCATGCCCAATGTGGGCTCTTATTTTGGGGGTGATCTGGTGGCCGGCATCGTGGCCGCGGGGCTGCACCAGCGCCAGGGCACGGCCATGCTGGTGGATGTGGGCACCAACGCCGAGGTGGTGCTGGGCAACCGGGATTGGCTGGTGGCCTGCGCCGGCGCCGCCGGACCTGCCCTTGAGGGCGGCGTGGCCAGCCGGGGCATCCTGGCCCAGCCCGGAGCCATCGAAAAGGTGGTCATCGATCCCCAGAGCAAAGAACCCAGCCTGCAAATTATCCCCGATGCCCAGGGGCGGACGCCCAGACCCAAGGGGCTGTGCGGCTCAGGACTTTTGACCCTCTTGGCCCAACTTTACCTGACCGGGGTGATGGACATGCGGGGCCGGTTTGTGCTGAAAGATCATCCCCGGATGATAAGCACGGACGAAGGCTGGGGCTATGTGGTGGCGACGGCGGAGGAAAGCGCCGGTGGTGAGGCCATGGTGGTCAATGAGGTGGAGATCGATATCCTTTTGCGCTCCAAGGCGGCCATGTACACTATTTTGCGCACCGTCACCAAGGAGGTGGGGGTGGAGTTCTCCGATTTGGAGGCAATTTTCGTGGCCGGGGCCTTTGGCAATGTCATTGATCCGGAGACGGCGGTGACCCTGGGCATGCTGCCGGATTTGCCCCGGGAGAGGTTCAGGCCCTTGGGCAACTCTTCTTTGGCCGGTTGCCAGCAGATACTGATCCACCCTCAAACCCGGCCCCAGGTGGAGGAGATAACCGAAAAATTGACCTATCTGGAACTGAACGTAAACCAGGCCCTGATGAACCGCTTTTCCGCGGCCCGTTTCATCCCCCATACTGATGCGGCCCGCTTTCCCAGCGTGCCCATCTTGGGCCGCTAGCCGCCGCAGGTTTGCGCCGGGGCTCAGTATCCGCGATTAAGGTAGTTCAGCCGCTTCAGGGCCGACTGGCCGGCCTGGGTGCGCGGAGCCATGCGGGCGACGCTTTGATAAATATATGCCGCCTGCCGCCGCTGGCCCATGGCTTCATAGGTAAGGCCCAACAGGTACTTATTTACAGCATGGTTGCCTACGATGCGGTCGGCCTTGGCCAGGTACCTGTGCCCGTTTCTGATATCTTTTTGCATCAGATTAACCAGGCCGGCCAGGTGGTTGCTATAAAATAACTCCGGGCTCAATTGCGCGCCCAGCTCGGCCTCGGTTTTGGCCAGGCCCAGTTGTTTTTGTTTAACCCTCACCATGGCCAAGCGGGTGTGAAACAGGCCTTCCTGGGGCAGCATCCTGATGGCCGTCTGATAGGAGTCGCCCGCCTGGGCGAACCGGCTTTGTCCCATAAGGGCGTCGCCATGGTCC
>JASFOZ010000024.1:0-18487 GCA_050116255.1 Desulfarculaceae bacterium | reverse complement strand
GGCCGAGCGGCCTCTGGCTGCCTGCTTTCTTTAGAGCTAGAGGGCTGCGGCTATCTTGGCCGCCGTCTTCTCGATGGCAGCCATATCGCCGGGAGTACTCTCCCAGTCCAGCATATTCAGGCCGTCGCTCTCCCGGTTGCGGGGGATCAGATGCACATGATAGTGCATCACGATCTGGTTGGCCTCGCGGCCGTTGAGCTGCAATATGGCCATGCCGCAGGGGCCCACCGCCTTGATAACCGCCTGCCCCACCTTTTGGGCTGCCCGCTGCACTGCCGCCAGATCTTCCGGAGTCATCTCAAAGAAATTTTGGCGGTGATTTTTGGGGATGACCAGGGTGTGGCCTTCGATGATGGGGTTGATATCGGCAAAGGCCAGGCACCAGTCGTCCTCATACACCTTGAAACAGGGAATCTTGCCTGCCACGATCTGGCAGAAAATACAATCCGGGTCCTGAACCTGGTTCATGATTGCTTCTCTCCCCGCGGCTTTTTCCCCTGCGCCCCATTGGCGCTGGCCGCGTCCACATCGATTATCTTCAGGCCCTGGGCATAGGGCCGGGTAACATATTCGCTTACCTTGCTGATGCGCTTAACCAACTCCCCCACCCGGTCCACCTCCCGCCCCAGAGTTTCAAAGTCTTTTTGTTGGGAGGAGTCCGGGGGCAGCCCTCTTAGGATCTTGGCCACCAGCAGGGCCAGGGTGGTGACCGGTTGAGACAACTCGTGGCAGGCGGCCCCGGCCATCTCCACCGCTGCTTCGCGCCTCTCAATCAGGCGGGACTGTTCCAAGAGCAGGGCCGCATCCAGACCCAAGGCCGCTTTTTGCCCCAGCCTTCTCAGGAAATCCGTCTCCAGGCCGGGTTGATAGCGGCTAGGAGAGGCTGAACCCAGATTCAGAGTGCCCAGCAGTTCGCCCCGGACCCACAAAGGGGCGATGGCCACCGAGGCGACGAATTCACCCTGGGGAAATAAGGCGCTGCTAAGGGGTTCCAGCACCTTATTACTTAAATATGGCGCTTCCAAGTCCCCCAGTAATAAACGAAGCTCCTTACGGTTTCTCCAAAAACAATACCCGGGCAGATGCGACTGCGATGACTTTCCCAAAGACTGGCTCAGCCGTTGATTATCCTCAGCAAAGGCCAGGGTCACCGCTTCCAGTTGGTAGACTTGGGCGATGCGGGGGCCCAGGTGGCGCAAAATGCTCCCCAGGTCATGCCGGGCCAAGAGGAAGCGCTCTATCTCATCGAGCCGGCCTAAAATTTCCTCATTACGCCGGGCTTGCTTTAATAGCTTGTCCACCTCTTGGGGGGAGAGCAAGGGTACCTCCCGAATCGAAGCAATGGCAAAAGCCTAAAAAGAAACCTTCCTCAAGCTCAACTGGACGTCCGCCATGCTAACATACCCCTATAAGCGGGGCAACCAAGGCTGAAAGCCGGTTTTTACCTTTGGCCAGTGCCGAGACTGACCCTATAATAATGTTTGTGGCTGCAGGAAGACACCTGCCCGCCTCCTGACCCTTTTCAGTTTGGCGGGGGAAGATTCCATAACCTGAGGACCGGACACAAAAGCCCGTTGAACATAGGCGGGCGGCCACAGGCGGAGGGATGCACCTTGACCTGCAGGCCCAAATACAGCTTGCACCTGGCCCGACAAAGATGACACCCTGTAAAAATGCCTATGCACTTCGCCGAACATGCAGCCTACAACTCTTGAGGTAAAAAAGTATGTCCGAGCAATATGAAATCAAGCCCTTCGCCAGCACCTGGAGCCGCTGGTTTTTTGTTCTTTTTATTTTATTTGTTATCTACTTATCCTACCGGCTGGTGGAGCCCTTTCTGATCCCCATCTTTCTGGCGGTGGTGCTGGTGGTGGTGGCTGGCCCCTTTTACAACCTGCTGGAACGCAAATTGGGACAAAGAAAGGCCCTGGCCTCGGCCCTGACCTGCCTGGTGCTCCTGTTGATAATCGCCGTCCCCTTTTTCTTCATCGCAGGCATGATAGCCAGGCAGGCCCTGAACCTATACACCACCGTTACCAGCATGTTGGCCAAAGAACAGCTTCAACAAACCTTTCAGACCAGTCTGGGGTGGCTTACCCCCTACCTGGATTGGGTGCACAAAGAGATGGGCCTCAGCGATGGGGAGATAATCTCCCACATAGGCGAGCTGGTACGCCAAGTAAGTAATTTCCTTTATGAAAATATCGCCGGCCTGATTCGGGGCTTTACCAATCTACTCATCGGTTTGGCCTTGGTTTTGTTCGTCACCTTTTATCTTTTAATGGACGGCGCCCAGATGGCTAAGAAGATCCTTTCTCTGTCGCCACTTCCTGACAACATGAACACCCAGATAAAAGAGGATATTCTGCATAGCCTAAGGGCCACCCTGAAAGGCACCGTGGTGCTGGCCCTGATCCAGGGACTGGCCGGCGGGGTGGGGTTTGGGATCTTTGGAGTGCCCAATGCCGTCTTCTGGGGCACAGTCATGGTCTTTGCCTCTGTAGTCCCCCTGGTGGGCACCGCCCTGGTCTGGGCCCCTGCTGGTATCTATCTGCTCATTCTGGGCGAGACCGGTCCGGCGCTGGGAATGATGATATGGTGCCTGCTGGTGGGTCTGGTCTGCGATAATATATTGAGGCCCCGGCTCTTGGGAGCCCATACTAACGTACATCCCTTGCTCACTTTTTTCAGCGTGGTGGGAGGATTGACCCTTTTCGGCATGGTGGGTTTGATTTTAGGGCCGCTGGTACTGGCCATTTTAATCTCCTTACTGGAAGTGTACGAAAGGTATTTTCTGGGACATCCCGAGTTGCCTTCAAATCCCCAGGCGCAACCCAACCAAGAGTAAGGTAAAGGGAACCCAAAAAAATGGCGGCTATACTGGCAATAGTCATGGCCGGAGGCAAAGGCGAGCGCTTGTCTCCCCTCACCAAGGACCGCTCCAAGCCGGCCGTACCTTTTGGAGGCATATACCGCCTCGTCGACATCACCCTGAGCAACTGCATAAACTCCGGCATCTATAAAATCATGGTGCTGCCCCAATACAAGAGCCAATCCCTGGTGGATCATCTGGAGGCGGGCTGGAACATCTTCTCCTATGATCTGGAGCACTATCTGCGTATCGCCAGCCCCCAGATGCGGGCCGGTGAGCGCTGGTACCTGGGCACCGCCGACTCGGTTCGTCAAAACGCCTATCTGGTGGAAAAAGACCAAAAACTCAAATACGCTTTGATCCTAAGCGGCGATCATGTCTATAAAATGGATTACCGCCTTTTCCTCGCCTACCACCAGAAAAAAAAGGCCGACGTCACCATTAGTGTGATCGAGGTGGACCGCAGCCTAGCCAGTTCCTTTGGCGTGGTGGAGGTTGACCCCCACTTCAATATCAAGGGCTTTGTAGAAAAACCGGCCGACCCCCCGGCTATACCCGGAGACCCCGGGCGGGCCTTGGCCAGTATGGGCATCTACCTATTCCGCAAAGAGGTTTTGCTGGAGATAATGGAGCATAGCCAGGGCATGGACTTTGGCAATGACATCATTCCCTCCCTTTTGGGTAATTACAAGGTGGCCGCCTACCCCTACCGGGCCAACAACCTCCTCAAGGATTACACCCTCATTACGCAGCCTGACGGCAGGCGGGAACTGATCTTGGAGAAAAGGACCAAAGACGCGGGTTACTGGCGGGACGTAGGCAACCTGGACGCCTATTGGAACGCCAACATGGATTTATGCGGAGTGGACCCCTACTTTAATCTCTACGGCCGCTTGTGGCCTTTGCACACCTACCGGCCCCAACTTCCCCCGGCCAAATTCGTGTTTCAGGCCGAGCGCGACCCGGTGCCCCGGGTGGGCAAGGCCCTGGATTCCCTGGTAGGGCCCGGATGCATCATCACCGGCATCGTGCGCAACTCGGTTCTGGGTTCCAATGTGGTGACCCAATCCTGGTCTGAGATTGAAGAGAGCGTAATTATGGATGATGTCATCATCGGCCGCCATTGCCGCATTAAAAAAGCCATCGTGGACAAGGATAACTACCTGCCTCAAGGCATGTCCATCGGCCTGGACCCCCAAGAAGACCGCAAACATTTTCATGTTACACCGCGCGGCATCACGGTGGTGCCCAGGGGTCACTTTCAATCCTGACGCCAACCCTGAAGCCGGGATACGATTAGGTCAGCCCAGCTTACAAAAGCAGCCCCAGGGCCAACAAAAGGCCCACGGCCAGGTGTGCGATGATAGTCATACCTTGGGCGGGCACGATCTTCTGAGGATCGTCATGATACAACCAGGCCACACGGACAGCGGCCAAAGCCAAAGGCAGCGCCAGCCAGGCCAGCCCTATCCAGGCGCTCAAATGAAACTGCCGCCAGAGGAATAGGATGGTTGGAAAGGGAAGGATCATCAAGGCCGTATACACCAGCCTGGCCGCCTTGGTTCCCATGCGCACCACCAGATTCAATTTACCCACGGTCCGGTCGGCGCTGAAATCCGGGAACTGGTTGATCCAAAGCACCGCGGTTATCAGCCAGGCCTGGGGCAACCCCAGGCAACAGGATTCAAGACTGAATCTGCCGGACAGGGCATAGCCGGCGCCCCAGGTGAGTACGGGCCCAAAGGCGGCGAAGATGACCAACTCGCCCAGGCCCCGGGACATCAGGGCCACTGGGGTGGCAGAGTACAAAAACCCGGCCAAAAACCCGAAAACCCCCACGGCCAGGGCCCAGGGGCGGCCTGCCAGGGCCAAAAGAATTCCGCATGCCCCGGCTGCCAGGAAAAAGCCCACGCTCAGATTGAGCACCGCCCTTGAGGAGAGGCTTCCCTCTTGGATCACCCGCGAACCTCCGGAGAAGGGGGTGATGAACCGGTTTATGGGATCGCTGCCCATGGCATCAAAATAGTCATTGATAAGATTGGCCCCCACCTGCAAACAACCCACGCCGATCAGGGTCAGTAACAACCGCTCCCAGGAAAGGGGCTCCCGGCCCCAGGCCCAGGCGGCCACAACCAGCACCGGCACCAAAGAACCGGTCAAAAACGGCAGGCGCATCGCCTTGATCAATAGAGCAGGGGACAAGCATTTCCTCCGGATCAGTTACGCAATGATGCCTGACTATAAAGGAACCCAACTCCAATATACAAGCAGTCTCTTGGTGAGCGGCGTTGACAGGCTACAGGCCTTTTTGTAGATTGATACCCTGTCTCCAATCAAAGTTGAATCCATTGGCCTAACCAGGCCATGCAGTGGGGAGAAGTGTTTCATGGGATCAGTGGCGATAGTCTTTCCGGGTCAGGGCTCCCAGTATGTGGGCATGGGCCGGGATTTTTTTGAGGCTTCGGCAAAGGCCCGGGATGTGTTCACCGCCGCCGAAGAGATCAGCAGCCTGCCCCTGAAGAAACTGTGCTTTGAAGGCCCTCTGGAAGAACTCACCCTGACCCTCAATCTGCAGCCGGCGGTAGTGGCCGTGGACCTGCTTTGCTGGCAGGCCCTGGATCAGGCGGGAGTGAAACCGGCAGCGGTGGCCGGACACAGCCTGGGCGAGTACCCCGCCCTGGTTGCCTGCGGCGCCATAACCATCGAGGATTGCCTTAAGCTGGTGAGCCTGCGGGGGCGGCTGATGGACCGGGACGCCCAGGCCCGGCCCGGCGCCATGAGCGCAATCATGGGGCTTTCCCCAGAGGAAGTGTCTTCCCTGACCAGTAAAATCGAAGGTGTGGTCCAGCCGGCCAACTTCAACACCCCGGTGCAAACCGTGATTACCGGTGAAAAGGAGGCGGTGAGCGCGGCGGCAAAGCTGGCCCAGGATCAGGGGGCCAAGGCCATCCCTCTTAAGGTGAGCGGAGCTTGGCACAGCCCCTTGATGGCCGAAGCAGGTAGGGAGATGAGCGAGGCGGTGGCTGCGGTGGATATAAAAGCCCCTAGCTGCCTGCATGTGCCCAACCCCACTGGCATACCCACCCGCGACCCGGGAGAAATCAAATCCGAGCTGGCCCGGCAGCTCACCTCGCCGGTGCGCTGGGTGCAGGCTGTCCAGGCCTTGCTGGACCAGGGTGTGGACACCTTCATAGAGGCAGGACCCAAGAAAGTCCTGGCCGGGCTAATAAAGAAAACCGCCGACGGCAGGGCCACAGTCTATAACGTGGAAGACTCAAACAGCCTGAACCAGACCCTGGAGGCATTGGGCTGAGCTGGGGCATTGTGCCAAAGGCCACCCTTTGGTATGAAGTTAGGATACAAGCTGATTGACCCCAACCGCCCCGGCAAGTAAGGTTTACGACAGAGTGAACACCGGGCTTAGCGGCCACCCCGGAGGATGAATATGACCCAAAACAAAAACCGTAACGGCTTTATCGGCACCCGCCAAGAGAACGACTACCTGACCGGTGTGGACGAGGTCACCGCCGGGGGTGAAGCCCCGGCCTTGGATGAAGATCTTCCGGTGGGCGGCCGGGTGCGCCAAATCAGAAAGCAAAAGGGCCTGACCCTCAAAGACGTGGCCCAGCGCACCGGCATGAACGAAGATGCCCTGGCTAAGATAGAGAACGGTGAAGCCAATCCTCCTTTGGGGGAGCTTATAAAGCTGGGCAAGGCCCTGGACATGAAGATGGGCACCCTCATCGCCAGCGGCGAGGACCGGCCTTACACCGTGGTCCGCTCCAGCGAACGTCAGGATGTAAGCCGGTACCCCCACAGCCGTCAGACCAGCTACGGCTACTCCTACCAGGCCCTGGCTCCGGAAAAGCGCAACCGCTCCATGGAACCCTTTATGGTCACCTTGCGCCGCGGCGAAGAGGAAGCCCCCCTTTCCACCCATGACGGCGAGGAGTTCATCTTTGTGATGGAAGGCGACATGGAGGCGATCGTGGGAGAGGCCCGGGAGGTACTCAAGCCCGGCGACAGTATTTACTACGATTCCACCGTCCCCCATCTGGTGCGGCCGGCCGGAGAGGGCCCCACCCTGATCCTGGCGGTGCTATACAGCCAAGGAAGCTGATCATTGACTGCCCAATAAAACCCCGGCCTAGACTGTCTACCAAGGCCGGGGTTCTTATATTCCGGTAAAGCGGCTAACTTTTATGTGTAATCTTAGTACGCTAAAAGCCGCCTCTCTTGAATAAATAATTTCTTAGCCCATCATGGCTCGCCCTTGCTTATATACCAGGGTTAGCCCGGTTCAGTGTGGTTGTCCGGCGGCCCGGACCTGTATCTGATCCGGGCCGCCGGCCGCTTAGAACTTGGCGGTGAGGATCACACCATAAGTGGCCCCGGCCGCTGGATAACCGAAGCGCTCTTGGTAATCCTCATCCAGAATGTTGCGGGCAAAGGCGCTAAGCGTGAAGTATTCCAGGAAGGGGTAACTGGCTTCCAGGTCCACCGTGGTGTAGCCGTCTTGATCCCGAACCCTAAGATCCGTGTTCCAGAGCTCGTTGCCGTTATAGATAACCTTCTGGCTGGAGACCAGATGCACAAACGCCGCCACCTTGGCTCCGTTTTCGGCCTTGAACTGGAGGCCCAGGTTTACTATGTGCTCAGGCAGGCCGGGCACCTCGTCAAAGTCCCGGTCAACAGGATTGACGAAATTGGCGACAAAGGGATCACCCTTGGTCTTGCTCTTTTGAAAGGTGTAGTTCAAGAAGGCGGAAAAGCCGTAGGGCAGCTGCTGGGAAATCTGGAACTCCGCGCCCCAGATTTCAGCCTGGTCTATGTTGTAGGCCACGAAGTTGATTAGGTCGAACTGGATGTAGTCCTTGATGCGGTAATAATAGGGCGAAATCTCGATCTGGGTCTTGGTGGGCAGCATGGTGCGCCAGCCCGCCTGGAGCATGAGCCCGTCCTCCTTTTCAAAGGGCAGCTTGCTGGTGTCCACCCCCGCGTCGTCGGGGTCATAGTGCCAGTAATGCTCGGGCGGGGTGGGCATGCGCAGGGCGCGGGCCGCGCTGACATACACCAGGCTGCCCTTGCTGTAGTTGTAGGTGATCTTAAGGGAAGGCGCCCAGCCATCCATGCTGATGTCGGGTATGTCCTCCACCTCTCCGCCAGGGCCGGACTCGCCGTCATAGGACTCGTAGCGCACGCCCGGAGTGATCCACAGCTTTTTGTCCATGAAGCGCAAATCGGCCATGGTGTAGGCACCCAGGTTCTTGGCCGCCACGTAGTAGCCGTTGCGGAAGGAATCACGGAAATCGTCCGCGTAATTCTCGTCGCCGTCGTCCTGCAGGTAGTCATAGCTGGCCCCGACCCTGATGGTATGGTCGCCCACATCCACCGTGTAAGACCCGTCCAGACCCCAGGAGCGGTCGTCGAAAAATTTCTTATGGAACACCCGGTTCATCGACCGGCGGGTGTTGTAGGCCTCCCGGTCGCCGTGGTTCTGCCAATAACGCAGCTCCAGCTCGCCGTAACGCTTCAAATCCTGTTTGGCCCCCACCTCGAACAACCAGCGCTCCTTCTCCCACCAGCTGCCCGGTTCGGGGTAGGCGCCCATACCGCCGTACATGTACTCGCCGTCCGAGGCAGGGTAATCCGGGTTGATGGGGCTATTGTAACCGGGATCGCCGTACTTCTGGCTCACCCGGTTGGGCACGATAAAGCCCTTCTTCTGTTTTGAGTAGAGCACATCAGCCCATAGGTAAGTATCAGTGGGCAGGTCGTACCCCAAATGCAGGTCAACGTTGGTGAAGCGCTGCTCGCCGTTCCAGAGATAACCATCGCTTTCCATTTTGCGGGCCGCGATGGAATATTCGAAGCGGCCGGGCTTCCAGCCATGATACAGGCTGCCCCCCCAGGAGTCGTAGCTGCCGTACAGGGCGGAGACCTCGGTGCGGGGCGCGTCCCTGGGCGGTTTTTTCAGCACCAGGTTGACCACGCCGCCCAGCACGTTGCCGTAGCGGGGATCGGCCACGCCCTTTATCACCTCCACGTTCTCCACGTTGTAGAGCGGCATTTGGTTCCAGTCGATGAAGTAGCCCCCCGCCACTCCCGAGGTGTTCATGAGGCGGCCATTGCGGGTAACCTTCAGCCGCCGCGCGCCGAAACCGCGGATCTTGATGGAGTCATCGTCTATGGCCGTACCCAGCTGCTGGATGCGCTGCACCTGGATGCCCGGCTGGCGCTCCAGCACCGTGTCCAGGGTGCCGCCCAGGCTCATGGGGAAGCGGTCAGGATCGATCACCTCCATATTGGGCGTTTCCATCTCGGCTTTGGAGTCCTCCGAGCTCACCACCACCTCATCCAGCTGATATATCTTGGTCTGGGTTTGATCCTGGCTTTCTGCAGCCAGCACAGGCCCCCCCAGGGCCAAAATGACGGCCGCCATGGCCACCCCCCCCAGCAGCAACTTACGTTTGCTCTTCTGGTCCATCCGTTCATCTCCTCTACTTTTTGCTGTTTTCTCCTAAGGAAGCGGGCTCTAAACACCAGCTTTTTTTCACCCGCTCCTTGTTGTCGCTTTCTCGTGTCTTGACTCCGCTCTTCTCCTGTGCCCTAGTTACTCCTCCAGTGATAGCCAGCCTCAGCGTCCCACCACAGCACTGACAGGCCCACCTCGCCCTGGGCGCAAACTTGGTCGCCCTGCCGCCATTTCTCCAGGCAACCGCGCACCGCGTGCTCCACTTCTGGGCCCTTGTGGCCGAAGATGGCGAAATAGCTTGAGTAGAAACCGGCCACGGTCTCCAAGGGCAGTTCGAGGCGGGAATGCCAGGCAAGCTGGGACAGATTGGGCCTACGGCCGCTGGCCATGAGCCAGCCCAGGGCACAGGTGAGATGGAAGCCTCCATGGGGATAAGGATCGTCCAGAACGCGTATCCACAGCTCCCGGCAGATGCCGAATGCGTCCCGGCCACTACCCATGACCAGCGCCACCTTCCCCCGTGTGTGGGATTCCAGATGCTCTAAGCCCGAGACGCTGAAGGCGCCGGGGAAGAAGGAGGCTAAAGCCAGATCCACCGGCTCCGAAGGGGTATAATCCTCCCAGGAGGCGCACACTGTCCGCGGCCGGGAGCATCCCAAGACGTGGGCCTCCTGGTCCAGGCGGGCCAGCATGGCCGGGCTATAGTCCAGCGCGATCACCTCTGACCCGGCCTGGGCCAGGGGCAGAGACAAGGCGCCCGGACCACAGCCTACGTCCAACACCAGCTTGCCCGTCCCGGCCAGGCCCTGGGAGACCAAAAGTCCGCTCACCCTGCGGCCCAGTTCACCGTTATAGCCCCAAAGCTCCAGATAGCTATCGCTCACCTGGTCATAGAAATTACGCCAGGCATGGGGAGAGGCCTCTTGGCTGGATTTCAGGAAAGAGCTTTGCCTGAATCCGCGCCAGACCTCTCGCCAGTACTCTTGTTGCAGAAAGCCGGCGGTGGCCAATCCTGCAGTGGCGATCTCGGCCATAGCGTTCAGTCCTTGGCAACCGGGCGCGCGGCCAATAAGCCGGGCCGGAAAAAATAATCCATATTCAACTCCTTCACCTTGAGCCCATGGGCATACAGGGCGCGTTCATGAAACAAGGGCCAGAGCGGGGCCTCCTGATTGACGATCTGTTCCACACTCCGGATCAGTTCGCACCGCTTCTGGGGGTCCATCTCGCGCCGGGCGGCCGCGATGAGCCGGTCGGCCTGGGGATTGCGCCAACCGGGGTTGGAGGGGGCGTCGCTGGCCAGGTAGTAGCTATAGAAAAAATCAGGGTCACCGGTCATGAGTGTGTTAGGGGTCATGGCCAGGTCGAACTCGCCCTTTTGATAGGCCTGGTAATAGAGACCGGCCTCGGCCACCTGGATTTCGGCGGACATACCGGCCCTGGCCAGCACCTGATGTATAGCCTGGGCCAGGTCCAGGTAGGGCCAGCGCTGCACCGTAAGGTTGTGCAAGAGAATCTTGAGGGAGCGGCCCGGCGGCTTTGGGGGATCGTCAGGTTCCTGGGGGATGTGCAGCAGGCCGAAGTCATAGTCCCGGGCCAGGCGGCTATAGGTATTGTGCGCCGGTATGGCCACGCTGCCCGCCACCCGCCGCACCAGCTCCAACCGTCCTATCCGGCTCAGCAGCCAGCGCCGGGCCTCCCGCTGGGAGAACGGAGCTTGCCTGCAGTTGAAGACAAGGTAATGCGTGGTGGCCACCTCCCGGCTCTTGAGGGTGACGCCGGAGGCATTTCTTAGGTCCTGAGCCTGCTCCGGCAGGATGGCCCCGATGTCGGCCAGCACATCCACATCCCCGGACATCAAGGCCATGGCCCTAGTCTGGGCGTCTTGCAGCAGGCGGAAATTTACCCTGGCATAGGCGGGCTTGGGGCCCCAGTAGCCGGGAAAGGCCTCCAGACGCACCTCGTATCCGGGCATAACGTCCTTGAGTTTAAAGGGCCCGGTGGCAATCAAGCGGGTGAGGTGACCGTTCCCGTCAACCGTGGCGGGCTTGATCATGGGGCTGTTGTACTGGGCCACTAGGCCGGGGAAGCTCGGAGAAGGCCGGCTCAGGGTGAAACGCAGCTCCAAGGGGCTGGTGGCTTCCACCTTCAGTAAATACCGGTAGCTGCCGACAGGATCGTACTTGGGATTGCCCTTAATGCGGCGTATACAAAAGGCGGCGTCCTGGGCGGTGAAGGGCGAGCCGTCGTGAAAACGAATTCCGGGCCGCAGGTTGAAAATCCATACGCAGCCCTGGTCTTGGCTGCGCCAGGACTGGGCCAGCCAGGGCCGGGGCCTCAGGTTATCGTCCAGGTAGGTAAGCGCCTCCCACGTATGGGTGGAGCCGTGCAGCATGGCCACGTCATCCGGGCCGTAATAAAGGTCGCGGCCTATGCCGATGGTCAGAGTGGGGCCGCCCTGATCGCTGGTGTCGTCAGAGGTGCAGGACGCAGTTATCCACAAGCCCGCCAATAGGAGGAGGACCAACAGAGCGAAACCGCCTCCGCGGCCCTTCATGGGCAGAGACGCCATCATAAAATCAGGGATGTGCAATCCAGGGCTGAAAGCAAGATAGTCCCCAGATGAAAAAAACCAGGAGAAACCGCTGCCACGGTCCACCAGGTTTTCTTAACCTAGGATTGCCCTGGATTGTTATGTAGTGAAAGTTTCTCTAAAATGGGCCTTTATGTGGCCCGGCCCTTCTTCTGAAGGGAGTTTGGTTACCTTTAAATTATGCGAAATTTGGTGTCAAGGTTTTTCGCTTTGGGGGCTGTGCAAAAACAGAAGAAGCAATGCTGTTCCAGGTAAAGGTATCTCTCTTTGGCAGCGATGAAGTGTAACCCTGCTTTAGGCTGTCCCAGCAAATGAAGCTTCCCTCCGCAACCTCATCACGACAGCCCCACAGCGGCATTGCCGTCTAAATCACGGTTTCTAGCCCTTATTTATAATTGACATGTCCTACCTGTTGTGCATCAATGAGCCACTACAATGCCCTTGACAAGAAGTCAGCACTATCCGTGTGAGAGACGCGGATTATAGTATCGAGGTATTCTGCATAGGACCAACCCCCCGGTTCGCTCAGGGGGTCTGGCCGTAAAAGGCAATGAAGGCCGCAACCCCAGGAAGGGGTAGCGGTTTTTTGTGTTTTTTCGGCCAGGTATGATATTCGGAGGTGACGACTCATGTGCTGCAAGCGTTTTCTTAACATTTTTATCGCCGCCGGCCTGGCCGCGGGCTTGTACGCCGCGCCTGGCTGGGCTGATGACAAACCAAAGCAAACAAGCTCCCAAACCTCTGCCGGCGACCCCGCCGCAAATAAATCCGCATCCCAAAAACCATCTGTCATGGGCGAAATGACGGTTACCGCCACCAAGACCGAGGTGGATCCAGCTACGGTTCCCTTCACCATGCACACGGTGAACCGCGAAGAAATCCAAGACCAGCCCTCTCCCTTCATGAACAACCTGGGTGAATTCATCCGCGACCTTCCCGGTGTGCACGTGGCCCAGTATTACCCTTGGGGACCACCTTGGATCCACCTACGCGGCACCGGCTATTTCATCGGCCGCACCATCTATCTGGTTGACGGCCTGCCCTTGCATTCCTTCCTCTCGGTGGCGGTGAACCCCAACGACGTGGAACAGGTGGATGTGTTGCTGGGACCCTCCTCGGCGCTCTACGGCGCCAACGCCTCGGGCGGCGCCGTGAACTACATCACCCGCCGGGGCCGTGCCGGCATGGGCGCAGTGGCCAAGGTATCCTACGGCTCCAACAACACCATCCGGCCCCACACCCACGTGGGCGGCAAAGAAGGCAATTTCGACTACTACATGTCCTATTCGGGCGATTATTCCGACGGCTATCAGATGAAACCGTTGGACGGCATGCTGGACCTCTACCACCTGGGCAAAAAGCAATATCTGAAAGAAGCCTCCCGGGAAGACAACAAGTGGCGCAACTCCTGGCTGGCCGGCAAGTTCGGCTGGGAAAACCAAAGCGGCACCCGCGTAGAACTGGCAGTGAACTACAACCGCCGCTATCTCTACGGCGGCCAAGAAAACTTCATACTCAACGACAACGGAGATATCTTGGTGAGTTCTCTTAGGTTTGAGACACCGCTTTCAAGCTGGGGCAAAATCAAGCTCTCGGGCGGCTATCAGTGGGATGACCATCCCCAACAATACAACAACGGCCTCTCCCTGGTTGACGGCCAGGTGGTGTTGGATTCCACCGTCAACTACCGCTATAACTGGACCCGCGAGACCGTGCCCCTCGAGGCCCAGACCGACATCTACCCCTGGAAGGGCAACATCCTGACCATGGGCGCCTTCTGGAGCCGCGAAATAGAAAAACGAGTCTACCATTACCTAAATGACAGCAGCACCGTGCGTTCGGAATGGAGCACCGATCAAACAGCGTTCTATCTGCAAGACCAGCAATTGCTTTTGGACGACAAACTGACCTTGATGGCCGGAGTGCGCTACGACCACTGGCGCTATCATGACGTTTATATTCAGCAGGCCGACCCGCAGCGGCCGGACGAGGTGAAAAAGGACACCACCACCTACCGTGGCGGTGTGAAATACCGCTTCAACGATTTTGTTGCGGTGCGCAGTTCGGCCGGAACCGCCTTCTGGCCCGGTACCCCGCTCTGGTTTTTCCAGACAACCACAAGCGGAAACACCTGGCGCGAGGCCAATCCCGACCTGGAGCCGGAAAAGACCTGGATGGTGGACTTGGGCGTGGATATCACCTTGCCCTCCACTAAAACCTTCATCGGCGTCACCGGCTATTACGGTGAAATCGAAGATATGGTTTCCTACAGCTATGATGAAAACCCAGAGGTTCCGGGCGGCAGCATCATCCGCACCAAAAACCTGGGCGGCGCCCGCATTCAGGGCTTGGAATTTCAACTGCGTCAGCCCATCACCAAGGAACTGTCCCTGTTCGGCTCGTTCACTCTGAACAGCTCCCGCATCAAGGACGATCCCGCCAATGACGGCAACCAACTGCGCAATGCGCCGGATTACTGGGGCAGCGTGGGCCTGCGCTATCTCAATTCCAAGCTCGTAAGCGCCGAAGCCTTGTTCCGCTTCTCTGACAGCCGCTACTATGACGACGCCAATACGGAGCTCCCTTATTTCCATATGGATGCATATCAGACCGTGGACGCCAAAATCTGGCGCGATTGGAAATTGGCGCCCGGCTGGACCCTCACCACCAGCTTTTCGGCGGTCAACATCTTTGATGAGGATTACGCCACCGAGATCGTGTACGTTAATCCCGGACGCTATCTGGAGTTCAGCGTGGGAGTGCGCTATGCCTTCTAGAGGTTTGCCAGGGATTGTTTGCCGTTAACCAAATAAGACCGAATCTAAGCCAAGGCTGGGCAGGGGCCATATGCCTCTGCCTGGCCTTATGCTTTGTCTTAGCGATTCCGGCCGTTGGAGTAGGTTCATCCCGCAATGCTCTTTTGACTATCGGAGTGGGGCGCGATCTTTACGACGGCCCGGACAGCCGAACCTATGTGCACGGCTCCACCAATACCTGGGAAGCGCTCACCTATCTGGGTCCCGGTCTTAAGGCCCAGCCCTGGCTGGCCCGGTCCTGGCGCAGCCAGGACCAGGGCCGCACTTGGATATTCCACCTGCGCTCCGGCGTGCACTTCCACAACGGCGCACCTTTGACCAGCAAAGAAGCGGCCGCCAGCATAAAGCGTATGATGGGCAGCCCCAAATACGACCCTACCGGCATCTTTCGCGACGTTGTGGCGCTGGAAACCAAAGGCAAGCAGGAACTGGTGTTCCGCCTGTCCCAGCCCATGCCGGCCTTTGCCAATCTGGTGGCCTACTACGCCAGTCCCATCATCCATCCATCCTGCTTCGGCAAAGAAGGCCATCTGAACTGCATGATCGGCACCGGCCCGTTCAAGGTGAAAAAGATCCAGCGCGGCCAAAGCATTGAGCTTGAGGCCTTCTCCGAGTATTGGGGAAGCGCCCCCTATTACAAGAGAGTCAAGTTTCTGTTCATTCCCGACGCCCAAACCAGGCTCATGGCTCTGAGGGCAGGAGAGGTGGATGCCGTGGCTGATGTGGGGGCCATTCTACCGGAACAGGCCGCGGACCTGGAACATGCCCCGGGCATTACCTTATGCCGCCAGCCGGTGGCCACCACCCATTATCTTTTTTTTAACTGCCGCCGCACCCCCTTTAATAACCGCAATGCCCGGCTTTGGCTTGCTTCCATAATAGACAGAAAGCAATTGGTGCACACCCTGGCCAAAGGCGCCGGCTCGGTGGCCAAAGATCCCTATTCAGACCTGGCCGGCGCTTGGACCTTCGGCCTATTGCGGCCCTCCCTCGGCCGCAAGCCGGCATCTCCCTCGCGCAGCCTGGTGATCCTATTGCACGGCGGCACCACTCAGCGCTGGCCCTATCTTGAAATAGCCCAGGTGCTGCAAGAGCGTTTGGTCGGCCAAGGTTTTCCATCTCAAATCCAGGTCAAGGAGCCTGGCGCCTATTACGATGCCCTGCAACAAGGCTCCTTTGATCTGGCCATTCAGCCCAACACCCTGATGACCGGCGACCCGGACTTTTTTTATTCCTACTATCTTGAGTCCAAGGGGCCGCGTGATTTCGGCTGCGGAAACCAGGCTATGGACCAGCTCATCCAAGACGCGCGCCACAAAATGGATCCTGAAAAGCGCCGGGCGCTCTATCGTGAGCTTGCAAGCCTGTTCAACCAGGATCTGCCTCTACTGCCCCTCTACCATGATGTCAGTCTCTACGCCTATGGCAAGAGAGTGGCTCATTTCAGCATGGATCAGAACTTCCGCCCCCAATTGAACCTGGCCCGGCCCAAAGAGGCACCATGAACTGCGCTGAAGGGCATACAGGCCGGGGGCCGCTTTCGCCTCAGTTCTGGGAGCGCACCTGGCAAGAATTGCAGCAGTTGGCCCCTTTTAAGGATTCCCAGGAAAAGCACCCCCAGCGCTGGCGGCACTTCTATGACCAGATGGCCTCACTTTGGGAGGTCGTGACCGGCGGCGGACCCGCGGCTGCCCAGACCATCAGCAACACCTTGGCCGCCTCGGGCTTGCTCACCCGGGAATCAAGCGTTCTGGAAATCGGCTGCGGATCAGGCAGCCTGGCACTGGCCTTGGCCCAAAGGGTAAAGATGATAACCGCCTTGGACGACTCGGGCGGCATGCTGGCAACCTTGCGGGACCGGGCGGAGAATCTGCCTCCAGGCAAGGTCCTCCCGGTTAAGAGCGATTGGCGAGATTATGAGCCTAAGCACCATCACCACCTGGTCATAGCCGCCTTTTTCCCGTCAGCCATGACACCCGCCGGCCTTGATCGCCTGGAATACCTGGCGCATAATACCTGCGCCCTAGTGGTGGGGACGGGACATGAAGCCATTCCCTTGCGCCGCAGCCTGTGGGAAAAGATCATGGAGCGCCCTTTGCCGAATATCAGCTTTCAACTGCCCTGCGCCCTGGGCTATTTGTTAGCCAGCGGCCGCCGCCCGGATTTAAAATACATTTCCTGGCAGGCTAATTTGGACCTGCCCAGGGAGCAGGTCGCCCGTTTCTATGAAAGCTACTTCGCCATCTTCGGAAAAACAGGTCCAGAGATAGGGCGACTCATCGCTGAGGTTCTTAAGGCTTATACTGCCGAGGAGAGATTGAAGCTGACAGGTGAAGCTTCAGCCGCGCTGCTAACCTGGCCCAGGGAGAGGCAGAGTCAATGAGACGGGGCTCTTTGATTTCACTATGCAAGCGCCTGGCCTATCTGGGCGCGGTGCTCTTGGGCATTTCCGTCATAACCTTCGGCCTGTTCGCACTGGCGCCCGGCGATCCCGCTGAAATAATCCTGCGTGACCGCCAGGAAGCTCCCAGCGCCGAGAGCATCGCCAAGCTGCGCCAAGAATTGGGACTGAACGATCCTCTTCCTCTGCGCTATTCGCGCTGGCTGACAAAGGTCCTGCAGGGAGACTTGGGGCAGTCCTGGCAGACCGGCGAGGCGGTGGTGGATCAGCTGCTGAACCGGCTGGCAGCCACCCTGGAGCTGGCCCTGGCCACCTTAGTCTTCGTGGTGCTGCTTTCCACGCTCCTGGGCGTTTTGGGTGCGATCTTCAGAGGCCGCTTGGCCGATCGCCTGCTCCGGGCCGTGAGCATCCTGAGCCTTTCCTTGCCCAATTTCTGGCTGGGACTCTTGTTAATCATGCTTTTCGCCTTGCATTGGCACTGGCTGCCTCTGATGGGGCGTGGCGGCCCGGCCCATCTGATAATGCCGGTTCTCACCCTTGGTTTGGCCGTAGCCGCCATGCAGGGCAGAGTGCTCAGGGCCAGCCTGCTTGAAGTAATCAGTCAGGATTATGTGCGTTTCGCCTATGCCAAAGGCTTGAGTTCCTGGTCGGTACTCAAACGCCACCTCATGCGAAACGCCCTGCCGCCGGTGCTCACCATGTGGGGCATCTCACTGGGCCATCTATTGGGCGGCGCCGTCATTGTTGAAACCATCTTTTCCTGGCCCGGCCTGGGGAAACTGGCGGTGGATGCGGTTTTGGCTCGGGATATTCCCCTAGTGCAGGGTTCCGTGCTTTTCATGGCCTTGGTGTTTGTTTTGGCCAACCAGCTCACTGATCTTGTGCACAGATGCCTTGATCCCCGCTTGAGACGCGGGCTGGCCTCAGATGCCGGAGACCGCCTTGCCTAAGCCGGCTAGGCATAACGGGATGGTCCACAGCGGGAGCTGGATACTGGCTCTGCTGCTGTTTATAGGCCTGGCCGCACCATGGCTGGCCCCCAACGACCCTTTGCGCACCGATCTGAGTCATCGCTTACAGCCGCCCAGTCTGGCATACCCTTTGGGTACTGATCATTTGGGCCGGTGCGAAATGTCACGGCTGATTTTTGGAGCAAGAATATCACTGGGCGCGGGCCTGGCCGCCTCTTTATTGTCACTAGCCATTGGTCTGCTGGCAGGCCTGGCCGCTGGTCTGGGTAAACCATGGTTGGAAGCGCCTCTGCGCGGGGTGCTGGACATAGCCCTGGCTTTTCCCGGCCTGCTTTTGGCCTTGGTACTGGTGGGGGCCA
>JASFOZ010000023.1:0-18528 GCA_050116255.1 Desulfarculaceae bacterium | reverse complement strand
TGCAGGTATTGACTGACGCCACCCCCGGAAAGAGGGGCTCTTACAGCCTGCTGGTTAAGGGTGATGTGGCCGCGAAATACTTCCCCAAAGGCGCGGGCCCGCTGGTGATCGCAGCAAGGGTTGAGGGCAAGGCTGACAAGTGCCGGGGGGTGGTGTTGGGCCTTGCCTGGAACAAACTGTGCCAGGACATAGGCCTGGACCGGGGGGATATGTCTCCGCCAGGCGGCAAATCCAACCCGCTTTTTTTTATCAGCCGGGCCAAGTTATCCCTGGGGCTGGCCGGAATGCCCCTTAAGAAAAAGATGTCCTATGTAATCAAGGTCAAGGACTTCTCGGGCCGGGCCTCCTTGGCTGAGCGCATTATCACCGGGCCGGACCCATACTCTTTAGTCATGTCCCCATAACAACAGGCGCTGCGCCGGCCCCCTGGATTTTCTCCAGGGGGCACCCACTTTTCGTATGGCCATGCTTTGTCCATGTTCAAGCAATACTTCCCTAAATCCGCTTTTTGGTGTATCCTGCTCCCGCGAAGGTCGACTAAACAGCTAGATATAATTATTTTCCTAACCCTTATAAGGTCGGATGTCCGCCGTATGGTCAATGGTCAGGGCCGTATTGTATATTGGTATCAGGCCAAACCTTCATAAGGGCATCTCAAAAAATAAAGGTGAAGGATATGGCTGAGGCGCAAAGCGGTAAAGTCGGAGCGGTAATGGTGGTTGGCGCCGGCATCGCCGGTGTACAGGCTTCTTTGGACCTTGCCAACGCGGGCTACTATGTCTACCTGGTGGAAAAAAGTTCGGCCATCGGCGGGCGTATGGCCCAATTGGACAAGACCTTTCCCACCAATGACTGCGCCATGTGCATCGTTTCTCCCAAGCTGGTGGAGTGCGGGCGTCATCTGAACATAGAGATCATCACCAACGCCGAGGTGCAGGCAATATCCGGCGAACCGGGCCAATTCACGGTGGATGTGCATCAAAAGCCCCGCTACATCTCCATGGAGGACTGCACCGCCTGCGGCGACTGCATCGAAGTCTGTCCGGTGGCCGTGCCCAACGAGTTCAATCAGGGTCTGGACACGTGCAAGGCCACCAACAAACGCTACGCCCAGGCCTACCCCAACGCCTTTGCCATCGCCAAGCTGGACCGGGCCCCCTGCAAAATCGCCTGCCCGGCCAACCTCAACGTGCAGGGCTACGTGCAGATGGCCAAGATGGGTAAGAATCAGGAATCCTTGAATATCATCATGCAGGATCTGCCTCTGCCCGGCACCATCGGCCGTATCTGCCCTCATCCCTGCGAGGACTCCTGCCGCCGCCTGCAGGTGGACGAGGCCATCGCCATACGTGATATCAAGCGTTTTGTGGCCGACTCGGCAGGCATCGAGAGCATCGAGCAGCCCGAAGTGGAGCAGCGCCAGGAAAAGGTGGCCATCATCGGCTCGGGCCCGGCGGGCCTGTCCTGCGCCTACCATCTGGCCCGCAAGGGCATCAAGTCCGTCATATATGAGGCCTTGCCCGTGGCCGGCGGGGCCCTGGCCGTGGGCGTGCCCTCCTACCGCCTGCCCCGGGAGGTCTTGGCCAAGGAGATCGCCTACATTGAAAATATGGGCGTGGAGATCAAGCTCAACTCGCCTATCGGCGGCGAGACCACCTTCCAGGACCTGCAGAGCCAATATGACGCCGTGTTCCTGGGTGTGGGTGCGCCCCAAAGCTTCAGCCTAGGCGTGGAGGGCGAGGACGCCCTGGGGGTGATCCCGGCCCTGGAATATCTCAAAAAGGAAAGCCTGGGAGAGGAAGTTCCCATTGGCAAAGAGGTGGTGGTGGTGGGCGGCGGCAACGTGGCCATAGATGCGGCCCGCACCACCCTGCGCAAGGGTTCGGCCAAGGTGACCATGGTGATGCTGGAGTCGGCGGAAGAGCAGCCCGCCAGCCCCTGGGAGATCGAGGAGGCCCTGGAGGAGGGTATCACCTTTATCCACCGCAAGGGCGTGGACCAGGTTCTGACCAAGGGCAAAAAAGTATCCGGCCTGGCCTTGAAGACCTGCACCGCCGTGTTTGACAAGGAAGGCCGCTTTTCCCCCCAGTTCGACGACACCTGCGAACTGGTGGACCTCAAGGCCGACCTGATCATAACCGCCATCGGCCAGCGCACTGACCTCTCCTGGCTGGGGGAGGACAGCGGCCTGGAGCTGACGCCCCGGGGCACCATCGCCTCCGATCCGGTGACCATGGCCACCAACCTTGAGGCCGTGTTTGCCGGCGGCGACGCCGTCACCGGCCCCTGGATCGCCATCGGGGCGGTGGCCGCCGGCCGCGAGGCCGCCATCAGCATGGAGCGCCTGTTCAAGGGCGAAGACCTGGCCGCGGACCGCGAAAAGCTTCAGATGCCGCCTGAGGGCCAAGGCGACTGGAACCCCATTCCCCTGGACATAGAAAAGACGGACCGGGCCCACATGGAAACCCGGGGGGCCTCGGAGCGGGTGGGGGACTTTGACCAGTTCGAGATGGGGCTGAGGCCGGAACAGGCCGCATCCGAAGGGGAGCGCTGCCTCAACTGCGGAGTCTGCTGCGAGTGCCTGCAATGCGTGGAGGCCTGCAAGGCCAAGGCCCCGCGCCATGATGAAAAACCCCAAGACCTCAAGCTCCAGGTGGGCAGCGTGGTGCTGGCCCCTGGTTTTGATTCCTTTGACCCCTCCCGCTTTGGCACCTACTCCTATGCCGAGCACCCCAACGTGCTTACGGCCATGGAGTTCGAAAGGATCCTGAGCGCCTCCGGTCCCTATCAGGGCCACCTGCAGCGGCCCAGCGACGGCAAGGAGCCCAAAAAGGTAGCCTGGCTGCAATGCGTGGGCTCCCGGGACATAAACCGCTGCGACAACGGCTACTGCTCTGCGGTCTGCTGTATGTATGCCATCAAGGAGGCGGTGATCGCCAAGGAGCACTCCGCCGAGGAGCTGGACACCGCCATCTTCTTTATGGATATGCGCACCTATGGCAAGGACTTTGAAAAATACTACAACCGGGCCCAGGATGAACACGGGGTGCGCTTTATCCGCTCCCGGGTGCACACCATAGATCCGGCGCCGGACGACTGCCTGCAGATGACCTATGTCACCGAGGACGGGCAGCCCCAGGAGGAGGTCTTCGATATGGTCATCCTCTCCGTGGGCCTGGAGACCGGAAAGGACGCCATCGAGACCGCCGCCCGCCTGGGTGTGGAGCTCACCAACTATAACTTCACCGAAACCAGCACCTTTGCCCCGGTGGGGACCAGCCGTCCCGGCATCTTTGCCTGCGGCTGCTTTAGCGGGCCCAAGGACATCCCCCAGGCGGTCATGGAGGCCTCGGCCGCGGCCTGCATCAGCTCCGTGGACCTGGCCCAGAGCAGGGGCACCATGACCAAGGAAATCCAGTACCCGGTGGAAAAGGACATAACCGGCCAAAGCCCCCGCGTCGGCGTGTTCGTGTGCAACTGCGGCATCAACATCGGCGGCGTGGTCGACGTGCCCGGTGTGCGCGACTACGCCGCCACGCTTCCTTATGTGGCCTATGTGGACGAGAACCTCTTCACCTGCTCCCAGGACACCCAGGCCAAGATAAAGGCCGCCATCGAGGAGAACGACTTAAACCGGGTGGTGGTGGCCTCCTGCAGCCCCCGCACCCACGAGCCCTTGTTCCAGGAGACCATCCGCGAGGCCGGCCTGAACAAGTACCTGTTCGAGATGGCCAACATCCGCGACCAGGATTCCTGGGTCCACCAGGGGGAGCCGGACAAGGCCACGGCCAAGGCCAAGGACCTGGTGCGTATGGCAGTGGCCAAGGCGGCCTTAATCGAACCCCTGCACCAGGTGGACCTGGACCTGAGCAAGTCGGCGGTGGTGGTGGGCGGCGGCGTATCCGGCATGAACGCCGCCCTTAATCTGGCTGACAGCGGCTACCCCGTGCAGCTGATAGAGAAGACCGGCCATCTGGGCGGGAACGCCCACAACCTTCTGAACACCTGGAAGGGCGAGGACATAGCCCCATATCTGGAAGGGCTCATTGAAAAGGTGCAGGGCCACCCCCAAATCACCGTGCACCTAAACAGCGAGCTGACCCATGCCCGGGGCTTTGTGGGCAATTTTGTCAGCACCATCAAGGGCGAGGACGGCGGGGAACAGGAGTTCGAGCACGGCGTGGCCATCCTGGCCACCGGCGGCAAGGAGCTCCAGCCCGACCAATACCTGTACGGCGACCACCCGGCGGTGCACACCACCCTGGAGTTCGACGCCGCCCTGAAGGCTGATCCCGATCTGCCCCAGAAGATTGAATCAGCCGCCTTTATCCAGTGCGTGGGCTCGCGCATCCCCGAACGGCCTTACTGCTCCCGCCTGTGCTGCACCCACTCCATGGAAACGGCTCTTAAGATCAAAAAGGGCAACCCCGACGCCAACGTATACATTCTCTACCGGGACATCCGCACCTACGGCGTGCGCGAGGATCTATACAAAGAGGCCCGGGAGCTGGGGGTGCTCTTCTTCCGCTACGACCTTGATGACCTGCCCCAGGCGGAGGCTGCCGGCGACAAGCTGAGCCTCAGCACCACTGACCATGTATTGGGGCGCAAGGTGCGCTTGGAGGTGGATAAGCTGATTCTGGCCGCCGCCATTCTGCCCAACGAAGTCACCAAACTGGCCGAGGCCTTTAAGACGCCGCTGAACGCTGAGGGCTTCTTCCTGGAGGCCCACATGAAGCTGCGGCCGGTGGACTTTGCCAGCGAGGGGCTCTATCTGGCCGGCCTGGCCCACTATCCCAAGCCCCTGGACGAGTCCATCGCCCAGGCCAACGCCGCCGTTGGCCGGGCCCTGACCGTGCTGGCCAAAAACGTTATCCGCGTCGGCGGCGTGGTGGCCACGGTGGACCCCAACAAGTGCTCGGTCTGCCTGACCTGCGTGCGCACCTGCCCCTACGGGGTGCCCAAGATCAAGGACGGGGCCGCCTATATCGAGGTGGCCGAGTGCTATGGCTGCGGGGCCTGCGTGGCCGAATGCCCGGGCAAGGCCATCACCTTGCAGCATTTCACCGACGAACAGATTCTGGCCAAAGAGAAGGCGGCCTTCGCTTGATCAAGGCATGGCCCTGGGAAATATATGGCAAGGTTATGCGCATGAAAGAAGGAGGGTAGAGGTGAAGGGTGATTTTGAACCGACCATCGTGGCATTTTGTTGCCAATACTGAGCTTACTCCGCAGCGGACCTGGCAGGTTCGATGAGACTGCAATACCCCACCAACGTCAGAGTGATACAGTTGCCTTGTTCGGGCAGGGTTGATATTCTGCATTTGCTCAAGGCATTTGAAGACGGGGCTGACGGAGTCTATGTGGCCGGCTGCATGGAGGGAGATTGCCACTTCCTCACCGGCAACTTCAAGGCCAAACGTAAGGTGGCCTACGTGAAAAAAGTCCTGGAGGACCTGGGCATCGAACCCGAGCGCGTGGAGATGTTCAACATGAGTTCCGCCGAAGGCCCCCGTTTTGCGGAAGTGGCCCGCAACTTCACCGAGGCCATCAAGAAGCTGGGCCCCAGCCCGGTGGGCAAGGCCAAGGCTGCTTGAAGCCGGAGGGGATGCGGAGCCTATAGCCCCGGCCGGGCGGAATTTGATAGGGACCATAACCTGCAACAGGCGGGGTCTTTAGAGAGGAGTCGCCATGATCGTAGGGGACACCAAACCTCTAGAGGAAATCCTTCAGATGATAGAAGGGCGCGACAAAGTCCTGGTTTTGGGCTGCCGCGGGTGTGTAACCGTATGCAACGTGGGGGGCGAAAAGGAAGTCGGCATCCTGGCCACGGCCTTGCGCATCGCCCGCAAAAAGGCCGGCCAATCCGGCACGGTGGAGGAGAGCACCCTGGAGCGGCAGTGCGATCCCGAATACATTGAGGAATTGGCCGAGGTGGCAGAGGGCTATGACGCCATCGTCTCCATCGCCTGCGGGGTGGGACCCCAGTTCCTGTCCGAACGCTTCCCCACTGTGGCCGTATTCCCGGGCATCAACACCACCTTCATCGGCGGAGCCTTGGAACACGGCGTCTGGGCGGAACGCTGCCAGTCCTGCGGCAACTGCCTGGTCCACAACTTCGGGGGGCTCTGTCCCATAGCCCGCTGCAGCAAGAGCCTGATGAACGGCCCCTGCGGCGGATCCTCGTCCGGCAAGTGCGAGATAAGCCCCGACGTTGACTGCGTGTGGCATCTCATCATAGAAAAGATGAAGGCCATGGGCCGGCTGGAGGAGCTGGAACACTATTGGCCGGTCAAGAACTGGCTCACGTCCCGCGACGGCGGACCCCGCACTCGTATCAGGGAGGACTTGAAGCAATGAAGGCCGGTAGCAACCTAGAGAAAGTTTTGACTGCAGGCCACTTTGCCGTGACCGGCGAGTTGGGCCCCCCCCGGGGCAACAATGCCGAAGAGGTCCGTCACAAGGCCTCTTTTCTCAAAGGCATCGTGGAGTCGGTGAACATCACCGACAACCAGACCGCGGTGGTGCGCATGTCCTCGGTGGCTGCCTGCAAGATTCTCTTGGAAGAAGGCCTGGAGCCTAATCTACAAATGGTCTGCCGGGACCGCAACCGCATCGCCTTGCAGAGCGACCTTTTGGGGGCCACCGCCTTGGGCATAAAAAACGTGCTCTGCCTTTCCGGGGATCACCAGCGTTTCGGCGACCATCCCGAAGGCAAAAACGTCTTTGATCTGGATTCCATGCAGCTCATCGCCACCTTCAAAAAGATGCGCGATGACAAGGTTTTTCTAAACGACAAGGAGCTGGACGGCTCGCCCGAGATATTCATCGGCGCCGCCGCCAACCCCTTTGCCGACCCCTTTGAGTTCAGGGTCACCCGCCTGGCCAAAAAGATAGAGGCTGGCACGGATTTTATTCAGACCCAGTGCATCTATAATGTCCCCAAGTTCAAAGAATACATGAAGATGGCCGTGGACAAGGGTCTGCATGAAAAATGCCATATACTGGGCGGGGTGACGCCGCTCAAATCCGTTGGTATGGCCAAGTATATGGCCAAGTTCGTCCCTGGTATGGACGTGCCCGAGGAGTTCATCAAGCGCCTGACCGATGCGGGTAAGAAAAACCAGGCCGCCGAGGGCATCAAGCTCTGCATTGAGACCATCCAGGAACTCAAGGAGGTCCCGGGGATCGCCGGGGTGCATGTCATGGCCATCGAGTGGGAGCACCGCGCCAAGGAGATAATCGAGGGCGCGGGCCTGTTGCCCCGGCCCCAGGTGTGAGCCAGCTGGTTGAGGCGGCTCTAGGGCCGGACCTCGCAACCCAAGAGATTGATCTTTGCCCCTTTTTGGCCGCGTCTTTGAGGATGCGGCCTTTTTATTGTATATTGGCCCGGCGGCTAATATTCAAACCGGGTAGATAGAGGCGTTATTCGCAGATGAATTGGTTGCAGGAAACCATGCCCGGCCTGGCGCGGTTGGTAGAGTCCGGCTGGGCCTGGGTGCAGGATAATCCCTTAGGCGCCATGGTGGCCTTGGGTCTTCTGATATTGGTGGTGCAGCTGGCCCTCATCGCCCGCCGCCTGCGCCGCCCCCCCAAGAACCTGGAGGCCAGGCTGGACGAAATTGAGGCCCGGCTCTATCAGATGGACCGGGCCTTGCGGCCCCTATCCCGGGTGGCGCGGGCCGTAGAGGATAGAATCAAGGCCAACGGCCCCTTTAATAATTCTTAAGCTCAGCCCTGGCCTATGTCCCGGCTGCCGGCTGGGGCCAAATCCAATCCTACATTACCTGCCCGGGCAGGGTCCTATTCTTTGGCATCTCCCCTAGGCCGGAGGCGGTGGCGGCGGCGGGGCCTGCCCGGCGCTGCCCGAGGTCCCGGCCTGCACCCGGTCGTTATACGCCAGGAGCAATATCACCGTGGCCAAGGGCTGGGTGAAAAGGGTGCCGAACATCACCGCCCCGCCCAGGGCCGAGATGCCCAGGAATATGATAACCAGCACCAGATGCTCGCCAAAGGAGACCTGCCGGGCCATGGCGATGCTCTGCTTGATGGCGTCCATGAGCCCCAGCCTGCGGTCAGTCATCAAGGGGATCAGGTAGAGGCAATAATAGGTGATGGCCAGGCCGATTATCAGGCCGGGCACAACGATCAGGATCAGGCCGATGAAGACCAAGAAAAAGCAGACCAGGCCAAAGATAAAAAGGGGTAAAAACAAGCGCATCTGCGAAAAGAGGTCGCCCACAACCGGCTCCCGGCCCTGGCGGACCATCAGGAGTATGGCCTGCATATAGCCGGCCAGCATCACCGGAGCCAGTATGCCCAGGGTGAGGAAAGACAAAATCGTCATCACCAATGTGAGCAAAATCAATGAAACGATGTTGCTGATGGTGAGTTTCCAGGCCTTACTAAAATAACGGTTGAAATCCATGTCCTCTGCTCCCGGGCTGCTGCGGTTTACAAATAGGATCAAGCACCCCTCTATTGACGGTTTAGGCGGGCCAGTCCCTGTCCCGCCTTTTCCAGGGTCTCCATCTTTTTACAAAAGCAAAAACGGACCTGGTGCCGGCCCTTTTGGGGGTCAGCGTAAAAAGAGCTGCCCGGCACCGTGGCCACGCCGGTAACCTCGATCAGCTTTTTGGCCAACTCGAAGTC
Source organism: Desulfarculaceae bacterium (assembly GCA_050116255.1). Classification (GTDB taxonomy): domain Bacteria; phylum Desulfobacterota; class Desulfarculia; order Desulfarculales; family Desulfarculaceae; genus JASFOZ01. The sequence continues at coordinate 9,876 of JASFOZ010000023.1, read as the reverse complement.
GTCGGCCGCCCCCAGCTCGGCCATAAGTCCGGGCTCCTCGATGATTATATAGTACGCCCCCTGGGGCAGGTTGGGGTTAAGGCCCTGCTCTTTGAGCCTGCCGTAGAGATAGTCCCGGGCTTTTTGGTAGCGGTCCCGCAAGCCTTGATAATACTCTTCGGGCAGCTCGAGGGCGGCGGCAACGGCCTCCTGTAAGGGCGCGGGGGCGCCCACGGTAAGAAAGTCGTGCACCTTTTTCACCGCTGCCGTCACCTCCGGCGAGGCGATGACCCAGCCCACCCGCCAGCCGGTGGCGGAGTAGGTCTTGGACACCGAGTTTATGATCACCGCACGATCAGCCATGCCCGGCAAAGAGGCCATGGAGATATGCTCGGCCTGGCCGTACAAGATATATTCGTATATCTCGTCGCTTACGCAGTAGCAGTCCCACTGGCGGCAAAGGCCGGCGATCTGCTCCATCTCATCCCGGCTGAAGACCTTGCCCGTGGGGTTGTTGGGCGTGTTCATGACCACGGCCTTGGTGCGGCTGTTAAAGGCGGCGGCCAGCTCCCCGGGGTCAAAGCTCCAATCCGGGGGCCGCAGGGTCACGTAGCGGGGGGTGGCCCCGGAGAGAAGGGTGTCAGGGCCGTAGTTTTCGTAAAAGGGCTCGAATATGACCACCTCGTCGCCGGGATTGATCAGGGCCTTGAGGGCTGCGATCATGCCCTCGGTGGCGCCGCAGGTCACGGTGATCTGGGTGTCAGGGTCGCACTCAATCTTATTGTACAGGGCCACCCGTTCGGCCAGGGCCCGGCGCAGGCCGGGCTGCCCCCAGGTGACCGCATACTGGTTCCAGCCGTCGCGGATGGCCTTGACCGCAGCCTCCTTTACGAGATCGGGAGTGTCCCAATCCGGAAAGCCCTGGGCCAGGTTGATGCCCCCGTATTGATCGCAGATACGGCTCATCATGCGGATGACCGACTCGGTGAACTGGGTGGTCAAGGCATTCAAAGGCTTCAAATCAGTCGCTCCCAGCAGGTGAAATCTTAAAGGCTCCGCCTTTTTTATTTTGGTCACCATACAGCCCCGGGCCTGCAAGTGCAACTGCGGCTCTATGGACACCTTGGGTGCAGGCTTCTTGGCCACTGGGCAAACGACTTCTTCTTTCGGCCTCTGCTAAAAAAAGCCGGACCCCCTTTCGGGGGCCCGGCCAGCGAAGCTGGAATTTGTCTAACAGGCTGTTGAAAAACAGTCTGCTATGCGGGCCATGGAAGGCCCGCCAAATTGTGCAGGCCTAAAAGGCCAAGCAATTTGAGCACTATGGCAAAACCGCGCTTTTGCCATAGTGCGGTTGAAAAAGGCTAGGATGGCCTTTTTCAACATTCTGCTATGGAGCCGAGGCTGCGCCTTCGGTTTGGTCCATTACAGGACCACCGTAGATCCGCTTGAGCACAATCAGGGTTTCTATGATCATCCAAATCTCCAAGATGAAGACCGCCAGCCCCACGCAGAACAACAGCCAGTTGCCGGTGGCGGAGAACTTGTTCAGGTTGTAGATCATGGCCCAGCCGGTCATGATGCCCATGAAGACCATGGGGATGAAGGTGTAAAAGATGGCCACCTTGCGCCTGGCCAAGAACACGCTCACCACCAAAAGGGCCAGGGCCGCTAGCAGCTGATTCACGGTTCCGAACAGGGGCCAAAGGATAAGCGCCCCTTTACTGACCGCCTTAATGCCGAAGCCTTGATGAAAGGCCATGATAAAGGCTGTACCCACCGCGATCAGGGTGGCGGGATGGGGCTTGGCCAGTGCCGGTATCTTCCAGGCTGTGAACAACTCGCCCACCACATAGCGCTGGATACGGGTGGCGCTGTCCAGGGTGGTGGCGGCGAAGCTCACCAAAAAGACGCCCATGATGGTCAGGGCGATCTGTTTGGGGATGCCGTAGCTCTCCATCAGGTTGGCCGAACCCACCACAAAGGCCTGGAGCTTGGCGCCCAGTCCGGCGGCCGAGGCCCAGTTGGCGTAATGGGAGGTGAAGGCGGCGGTGCCGGTGAGGACCTCGCCACCCTTAGTGGCCAGACCCAGGCCGATGCCCGCGGCCACAGCCACGATGACCAAGGTGGAGAGCGCGGCCTCCATGAGCATGGAGCCATAGCCCACGAACAAGGAGTCACGCTCGGTCTCGCATTGCTTGGCGCTGGTGCCGGAACTAACCAGGGAATGGAACCCGCTGATGGCGCCGCAGGCGATCACCACGAACAAAAAGGGCCAGATGGGCGGGGCCCCTTGGGGAGAGGCGTTAACCGCCGGCGCGATGATGGTGGGATGGGCCACGATGGCGCCCAAGAACAAAAGGCCTAAGGCCACAAAGAGCTGGTGGGCGTTGATGTAGTCCCGGGGCTGCAGCAGGGTGGTCACCGGCAGGGTGGAGGCCACATAGCTGTAGGCCAGCATTATCAAGACCCAGATCACGATGGGGTTCAGGCCGCCGATAGCCGGCATGGAAAGGGGCACATAGGCTCCGATAACCACGGTGATGTACATCACAATCACGGCCACGATCCCCCAGAACTGGTGGCCCAGCCGCTTTTTATAGATGATATATCCCAGCCAGACCGCGATGGGCACCTCCAGCCAGACCGGAATCACCGCTGCCGGGTACATGTTGAACAGGATGCCGATGATCAGGGCAAAGACCGCGATCACGATCCAAAGTTCGAAAAAGATGATCAAGAGGAACAGACTCCGAACCCTGGGATTGACCAGATCAGCGGCGATATCCCCCACCGAGCGCCCCTGGTTGCGCAGGGACGCCACCAAGGCGCCGAAGTCGTGAACAGCTCCCATGAATATGGAGCCCAGGAAGACCCATAGTATCGCCGGCACCCAACCCCAGATGATGGCGATTGCCGGGCCTACGATGGGGCCCAGGCCGGCGATGGAGGTGAAGTGATGCCCAAAGAGTACTTCTTTTGGTGTAGGCACAAAGTCTTTATCGTCTCTAAGTGCCGTACTGGGGCAGACAGCCTCGATGTTAACAGCAAATATCTTTCGAGCCAGAAACTTGCCATATGTGTGGTAGGCGACGATATAACCTACAAAACATATAGCGGCTAAAAGCAAGGAGTTCATAACCCAATCCTCCTTTAGGCTGTTAAGCGAAGAGATCGCCTTTTCAACCGATAATGCCGGCTTGGGCTGCAGGGGTAGGATCAGGAACAGAACTCGCTCAGGTGGTGCTGCTGCTAGTCAACCGTTTTTCAGATCAGAGATGAACTCCGCTCGTGATGGAAATCCTAACAACCGCCAACATCGCCAGTCTTAGGTATGTTACTGACCCTGTCTGGAGCATGTCAAGGCTATAACCACTTTTTATCAAGTTTGTAACATATTGTAATTTATGGTTTATTATGGATAATTTGCGCCCGGGGTCATTGCCGGGTAAGTGGCCTATATCCTATTTGTATCCTAGGCAATGTCTAACTATTTCCTTTTCTTCGTAAAGATTATGATTGGTGCGGTTTAAAGCCGGGGTAAGATCCCTTGCCGGGGGCCTTTTAATATGGGGTTCAAGCCTATGGGAACGGGTAAAGCAGATGCGGCTGCATGCGCTTCTGCCATTTGGCCAAGCCCTCTTGCCAGCGGGGTTCCAGTTCCCCGGCCTTGGCCCCGGCCTGGAGCAGGTCCGCTGCCTGGGGGTCTCCCAGAAGCAGATCCAAAGGCCGCCGCTTTGTTTCATATTCATAGGGAGGTTGGCGCATGTCCCATAAGCCGGGATGCACCCGGTTGACCGCTCCCAATAGAGCCAGGCTGGACCGCACCGGCCGGTAAGCTGAAGGATCGGTCACATGAATCTGTAGGCCGCCGCAGGCCTGGCCTGCGAATTTATGAAAGGTGGGCTCAAAGAAAAGCGGCCTCAGCCTGGCTCCGGCCAATGCCTCCGGCTCCACCTCCTCAGCCACGGCCCAAGGGTCCAGGCCAGGAGCGCCGAAGATCTCAAAGGGACGGGTGCTGCCCCTGCCCTCGCTGAGGGTGGTGCCCTCCAAGAGCACCTGACCGGGATAGACCCTGGCCGTAGCCAGTGTGGGCAGGTTGGGCGAGGGCAAGACCCAGGGCAGGCCGGTGGTGCCAAAATCCCCGCCGCTCCAGCCCGAACAGGGGATCACCTCCAGCTCCACCTCCAAGCGCTGCTCCGCCCGGACCAAGCGGCAGAGTTCGCCCATGGTCAGGCCGTGGCTCAGGGGCATGGGGTGGGGGCCCACGAAGCTCATCAGCTCCCGGGGCAGGATAGGCCCTTCGCTAGGCACCCGGCCCAGGGGGTTGGGCCGGTCCAGCACTATCACCGCCACGCCTGCCTCTGCCGCCTGTTCCAGGCAGGCCTTCACGGTGGTGAAAAAAGTGTAGACCCGGCAACCTACGTCGGTCAGGTCCACCAAGAGCACCTCCAGCCCGGAGAACATCTCTGGAGTGGGCCGGCGGGTCTGGCCGTACAGGGAATAGAACCTGATGCCCAGGCGGGGATGCAGGCCATGGTCCGACTCCTTCATATTGTCCTGCTTTTCAGCAAAGAAGCCGTGCTGGGGGCTGAACAGGGCCTTCAGCGCCCCGGGCAGGGCCGAGGCTATGGCCTCCGGAGCCGGGGTCAGGTCTGGCAGTACGCTGGCCGGGTTGCACAAAAGACCCAGGCGGGCGCCCTTCAGCTTGGGCGGCGGCGAGGCCAAAAAGCCTTCCAGCCCACTTACTACCCGGGAAGGTTTTGCCGGAGTGTTTGATTTTCCCTGTAACACTTTTTCATCCATATGGTTTGAGTATCGGCACAAAACATGACACACCCGTTTTTCGATGGCCTTTGCATGCCCCAGTATAAAAAGAGGGTCCTAAAGGCACAAGCCTTAGGACCCTCAAGGGAGGGAGGAAGGATTCATGTCAGCCTCGGTCAGGAGCAGGAGAGGGGGGTTAACCGCCCCTGTCCGGCAAACATTCAGCCTTGGGGGTGACCCAATAATCACCATCCCTCAATTAAAAGTTAAGGCCAACCTATGAACCTGTCAATGTATATACATAATTTTGTATATTGGATGCCCCGGTATTTGTTGACAGCAGGGAAATGACAGAATAGAGTTTGGTCAATAAAATTTAATTCATACTACTTTATTATTTATTTTCAGCATATTACAAAATATATCCAAAGGAGACCTCCATGCTCCATTCCATAGAAATTGCCTGCCACCTGGGCGGCCATCACCATCATGATCATTCCCATTCCCATGAACACCGTGGCGGAGCAGCGCCGGAATACGCACCCCCTCTGGTGGAGCTGAGCCGGGGAGGGCTGACAGAGTCCCTGCACCGGGGGGCGGTGGTCATAAGCACTCCGGACGGCAAACGCCAAAAAGGCCTGGGCCATCCGGCCATGCCCACCTTCCTGCGCTCTGCGGCCAAACCCCTGCAGGTCCTGCCAATCATAAGCAGCGGCGCCGCCGGCCGCTTCGGGTTTACTACAGCGGAGATCGCCTGCATGTGCGGCTCCTTAAACGGCGAGGATTTTCAGGTGGAGGCGGTGCGCTCCATCCTGGCCAAGGCCGGGCTTTCTGAAGACCTTTTGGACTGCGGCGTACATCCGCCCAGCCACCGTCCCACAGCCAAGGCCCTGGCCCAGCGGGGGGAAAAGCCCAAGCCGGTGCATAACAACTGCGCTGGCAAGCATGCCGCCATGCTGGCCCTATGCGCCCACCTTGATATGCCCACCTCGGGATACACCGAGGCAAGCCACCCGGTGCAACGCCTGATCTTGGAGACCCTGGCCGAGGTCTGCGCCTATCCTGCCGAGCAGATCGGCCTGGGCGTGGACGGCTGCGGGGTGCCGGTGTTCCGGCTGCCCCTGCTCGCTCTGGCCGGGGCCTATGCCCGTTTGGCTGCGCCGGAAAAGTCCGGCCTGGATGCGGACCGGGTCCAGGCCTTGCGGCAGGTAAGGGACGCCTGCCTGGCCCATCCTGAGATGATCGCGGGCACAGGCCGCCTCTGCACCCGGGTGATGGAGGCCGCTCCCGGCCTGGTCCTGGCCAAGACCGGGGCGGAAGGCTCCTACGGCCTGGCCCTTCCCCAGGCGGGCCTGGGCGCGGCCTTGCAGATCGAGGACGGCAACATGAGGGCCTTGGCGCCGGCGGTGTGCCAACTCCTGCATGAGCTGGACGTGCTGGATCACGGGGTCCTGGAGGGGCCCTTGGCCGACCTTTATGAGCCGCAACTAAAAAACCACCGGGGCGAGGCGGTGGCGCGGTTAAAGGCGGTGTTCGATCTGGCCTAGCCCGAATATTTCATGAATGCTGTGCGGCTGGCTGCGCCGGGGTCGGGTACAAACTGCACACTGATAGAATTAACGCTCTTTTCATAAAGATCCCATGGATCCTAGTTCGTTGTTCCATGCCACTCAACCTTCATGAAATATCCGGGCTAGGCGGCTATTTAGACAAAAGCCGGTCTAGCGGGCCTCAAGCCTGACCTCTTTGAGCTGCGTCTCCAGTGTGGGGCCAGGCTTAATATGGCCCAGCATATATCCGGCGGAAAACCAGTTGGAGCCCCAGCGGCGGCTGCCCTTCCACCAGCCCCCGCACAGCGCCGGCAGGCCCACCACCCGCAGGTCTCCGGCCTCCATATGCAGGCTGCTTTCCTGATAGGCATGCTCGTGGCCATTCACCAGGGCCAGCACCCGGCGTCCGGACAAGAGGCTGATCACCTCCTGGGCGGCCAGGTCGCAGTTGCGCAGGCCCAGGCCGCTGCGGCTGGGCGCCTGCACCAGGGCCCTGCCCCAGAGGGGGTTGGACCCGGCCAGGGGCGAAAGCAGAGGATAATGGCTGACCAGGATCAGGGGTTTTTCTATGGGTATGAGGGCTAAAAGCTCCTTAAGCCAGCTCAAGGCCTGCGGCGAGGTGCGGCCGCAGGAAAGGGGCTTTCCCCGGTGGTCCACCTCCAGGCCCAGGTTGTCCCAGAGTATCAGCGCCGCCTGCTCTAGCAAAAACACCTGCCGGGCCGGCCCCAGGTGTCGCCGCCAGAGGTCCAGATACACCTGCGGCCCTTGGGGGCCCTTATACAGGGCGTCGTGGTTGCCGGGCAGGGCCCGCACCGGTCCGGGCAGCATCTTAAGCGCCCTGGTCGCCAGGGCCAGTTGGGCCTGGGCCCCCGCAGCTTTGTGATAATCAGCGTCAGCGCAGAGGTCGCCTGCGGCCACAATCAAGGCCCCGGGATTGCGGGAAAGCTCGCCTGCCAAGCGATGCCAAACCTGCATAGGCAGATCAGCCCTTTCCCTGGGCACCGGGCGGCTGGGCGGGGCATGGGGATCATACAGATGCAGGTCAGCCATGAATATCAGAGGCAGGCCCTTTTTGCCTCGTCCCTGCCTCAGGTTGATATCCAGGTCCTCCTTGGCCGCATATTCCACAGCCCACCACCAGGGCGAGGGCGGCTCATACCCGCTGGGTGCGCTCAGGCAAACCACCCGGCCTGGCCTGCTTTTCAGGCTAAAGACCCCGTCCCGGCCGGTCTTGATGACCGAATGCCCGTCGCTGATTAAGACTCCGGCAAGCCCGGCTCCCCCGGCATCCATCACCCGGCCCCGGACCAGCACCTCCTCCTGGGCCCAGGCGCTGGGGCTGCATAGCCAAAGGGCTAGCAGGATCAAACCCAGCCAAGTCCGGAGATCTTTTCTCACAACACAACCTCCACAAACCGGCGGCGGCGCACATCCACCAGGCCCTTGTCCGTAAGGCGCAAAAAAGGAAGGCCGGTGAAGCATAGGGTCTGGGCCGTGAGCAGGGGCCGGGGCAGGCCGCAGCCCAGCCCGCGCAGGGCCTGACGCAGCGCCTCCATCTCCTCCACAATGACCTCCAGGGGCTGCTCAGAGGTCACCCCGCAGATGGGCAGGGGATGCTCGGCTAATACCCTCTCCCCGGCGGCCACCACGATGCCCCCGCCCAGTTCGGCCACCCGGGCCGCGGCCAGGGACATCTCGGCATCGCTGGCCCCCCAGACTATCAGGCTGGCCTTGTCCCACATCAAGGTGGTGGCCAGGGCCCCTTGTTTCAAACCCCAGCCGCGCACAAAGCCCACAGCGCCGGTGCGCTGGCCCGGATGGCGGGAAAAATGGGCCAGCTTGAGCACATCCTGGGCTGGGTCTGCCTGCACCGCGCCCTGCTTCACCGGCAGCCGGGCCCGGCCCTCGCGCACGATGGTGTCACCGTCCAGCTGGCAGAGCCTCACCTCGGCAACGGAACCAGAGGCAGGCAGGCGGAAATCTTCACCCGAGGGCGGGGATTGCGCCATGGTGTTGTAGGTTTCAGCAGGGTATTGGAAGTCAGGCATGGATATGGTCAGCCGCCCCCCTTGAGCCACCAGCTTTCCCTGGACCCAGACCGCCTCCACCTGGAATTTCTCCAGATCGCTGACCAAAACCAGGTCGGCCAGGTATCCAGGGGCGACCGCTCCCAAACGGTTAAGGCCGAAATAGCGGGCCGGATTCAGGCTGCACCAGGCCACCGCCCGGGCCGGGGCCACCCCCATCTCCACGGCCCGGCGCACCAGCACGTTCATGGCCCCCTGGTCCTGGAGCAGATCCATGGGGGCCTCGTCCGTGCAGAGCATCACCAGCCTGGTGTCGCTCAGGTCCTTCAGGGCCGGCACCACCTCGGGCATCTCCTGGCGCACAAAACCCTCGCGCACCTGCACCGCCATCCCCAAACGCAGCCGCTCCAGGGCGTCAGCGCCGGTGACGGCCTCATGGCAGCTGGTGATGCCGGAGGCGGCATAGGCCATCAATTTTTCGCCGCGGGCGCCGGCGCCATGGCCCTCCAGGCGCTTGCCCAGGGCCAGGGCGACGGCCAGGCGGTCATGCACCCGGCGCTCGCCGTCAATCACCGCTACCCAATAGGCCTCGCCAACCCCCAGGCACTCAGGCCGCTGCAAAAGGTCCTTGAACCCCTCCAGAGTCATATCGTTGCCGGACTCCAGTTGGGGAAAGGGGGGCACTTCCGGGGGGACGGTAAAGAATATGCGCATGGGCTGGATTTCGGCCTCGGCCAGAAAGGCCTCCACCCCTGCCACGCCCCAGGCATTGGCCATCATGGCGGTTTCGCTCACCGCAGCGGTGTTGCCCCGGGCCAGGGCATAGGGCGTGTAGGCGCTGAGGCGGTAGATGGAATCCAGGTGGGTGTGGCAGTCCATAAGCCCTGGGGCCAGGTACTGCCCTCCAGCCTCTATGACCTCAGTGCGGGGACCGAACCAGCCGGGAAGCTCCGGGCCCAGGGAGGCCACCCGGCCCTGGGCCAGGGCCACCGCCCCCGGCTCCTCCACAGACTCGCTGAACACATTGACCAGCCGGGCTCCCCGGATGACCACCTCGGCCGGGGCCTGTCCCAGGGCCACCTTGACCAGGTTATCCAGGCCCGAGGATGTCAGGGGCTGTGTTAGGGCGGGCATGGCTACCCGCCTCCCGAAGTGACCTCACCTTTGCTTTTGGCCTTGGCCAGCTTCAGGCGATCCAATAAAACCTCCGGTCCCACATAGCCCACGATGGTCAGTTCCGGAATCCAGCGCCCGGCCTGATCCAAAAAGATGATGGTGGGCACTCCCCGCACCTGCCACTTCTGCACAAAGGTGCGGGCGTTGGCCGGAGGGCCGGTGGTTACGTCCATCTTGAGATTGGCAAAATCCTTGGCCGCCTCCACCACCCTGGGATCAGGAAAGGTGTGGGCCTCCATCCGCTTACAGGGGGCGCACCAGTCAGCCGCGATGTCGATCATCACCGGTTTTTTATCTGCCGCCGCCTCCCGCAAGGCCTGGGGGCTGAACTGGGTCCAGGCGATTCCGGCTCCGGGGGTGACAGCGTTAAGGGGGCCATT
>JASFOZ010000022.1:0-18549 GCA_050116255.1 Desulfarculaceae bacterium | reverse complement strand
TGACAGGTACGCGTCCCTAAGGCCAGGTCCAATTTTCAGCGCCCAAGCCGAATATTGCCAAATCACCCGGCATGGGCCCAAGACCTCCTCAGCTGTGGTAATATCCGCTCCAGGAGGTTGGCGCCCATGAAGAGGACTATGATAAAACAGGCCTTGCTGGCCGAGGCCCCCCAGGAAAACCTGCTGGTAAAAGGCTGGGTGCGCACCCGCCGGGACTCCAAGGGCTTTTCCTTTGTGGAGTTGAACGATGGGTCCTGCCTGAAAAACTTGCAGGTGGTGATCGAGGATTCCTGCCCCGCTTATGAGCGCCTGGGCGAGGTGGGTACCGGCGCGGCGATGGAGGTGCAAGGCGCTCTGGTGGAGTCGCCGGGCAAGGGGCAGAAATGGGAGCTGAGGGCCTCGGACCTGCGCCTGATCGGCGGGGCTGATCCCGAGACTTATCCTTTACAGAAAAAGCGGCACAGCGACGAGTTTCTACGCGGCATAGCCCATCTGCGGCCCCGCACCAATAAGTACGGGGCCATGTTCCGCATCCGCTCTGAGAGCGCCTATGCCGTGCACAAGTTCTTCCGGGAGCGGGGCATATATTATCTGCACGCCCCCATCATCACCGGCTCGGACTGCGAGGGGGCAGGGGAGCTGTTCAAGGTGACCTGCCTGCCCCTGGGCGAGGCCGCAGCCAAGGCTGGTGCCTGCACTGTGGCCGAAGACTTCTTCGGTAAGGAGGCCAACCTCACCGTGTCCGGCCAGCTGGAGGCCGAGGCCTTTGCCCAGTCTTTAGGGGGCGTCTATACTTTTGGCCCCACCTTCCGGGCCGAGAACTCCAACACCCCCCGCCATGCCGCCGAGTTCTGGATGATCGAGCCGGAGATCGCCTTTGCCGATTTGAACGACAACATGGACCTGGCCGAGGATTTGACCAAGGCCATGCTGGCCCATGTGCTGGAGAACTGTTCCCAGGACCTGGAGCTTTTCGCCCGTTTTGTGGACAAGACCTTGATGGCCACCCTGGACAATGTGCTCAATTCCACCTTTGAGCGCCTGCCCTATGGCCGGGCGGTGGAGATTCTGGAAGGCTCGGGCCAGAAGTTCGAATACCCGGTGGGCTTTGGCCATGATCTACAGACAGAGCACGAGCGTTATCTCAGCGAAGAGCACTTTAACAAGCCGGTCATCGTCTATGATTACCCTAAGACCATCAAACCTTTTTATATGCGGCTCAATGATGATGACCGGACCGTGGCCGCCATGGACGTGCTGGTTCCCCGGGTGGGCGAGCTGGTGGGCGGCAGCCAGCGCGAGGAGCGCCTGGAGGTGCTGGAGCGCCGCCTGGTTGAGTGCGGCATGAATCCGGAGACCTATTGGTGGTATCTGGATCTGCGCCGCTTCGGCAGCACCCCCCATGCCGGGTTCGGCATGGGCTTTGAGCGCTTTTTGATGATGGTCACCGGCGTGACCAACATCCGCGACGTTATACCCTTCCCCCGCACCCCCAGGAACCTGGAGTTCTAAGGGCTGGGTGCTTGCGGCTAACAGGGCGGATCAGAAGGTCTCCAAGAGCTCCTGGGTCATAGACTCCAGTTCCTGATCCTGGAAGCAAAAGCCCAGGTCCAAGAACCGGCTGCGCAGCTCAACAACCTCGTCTTTCACCGTCTTGTCACGGGCGATCACCTCGGCCATGAGCCCGGCCACGGTCTCCATGTCCTTTTCCTTCATACCGAAGCGGGTCATCTCCGAGGTGCCCAGGCGCAGGCCGGAGCTGGCGGTAAAGCCCTCGTCCCAGGGCAGGGCCTGGTAGTTGACGATTATGTTGTTCTCTTCCAGGCGCCGGGCCACCTCCGGCCCTTGGGCATAGCCCACATCGATCACCACCTGGTGGGTCTCGGTGTATCCAATGGCTGGGTCGCCGCAGACCTTGAGGCCCTGACCGGCCAGGCCCCGGGCCAAGGCCTGGGCATTGGCCATAACCTGGGGCTGATAATTATCCTTGAAGGCGTTCATCTCCATGGCCGCCAGCAAGAGGCCCAGCAGCGAGCCCAGGTGGTGGTTACTCACCATGCCGGGGAAGGCCCGGCGGTTGATGGCCTCCCATAGTTCATACTCGGGCGTGTTTTCTTCAAAGCTGCAACCCACCACCCCGCGCTGGGTGCCGAAATAGGTCTTGTGCGTGGAGCCGGTCACCAGGTCGGCTCCCTCGGCAAAGGGCTGTTGGAAGTGAGGCCCCACCAGCCCCAGGACGTGGGCCATGTCGTACATAAGGATGGGCCGCTGCATTTTTCCCTGCACCAGGCTCTTGACCTGGGCCACCGGCTCCTTATGCAGGACCATGGACCGGCCGAATACGATCAGCTCCGGGTCATGGTCCGCCAATAACCTTTCAGTCTCCTCCAGGTCGACCTGGAAGGGATTTTCAGCCAGCACCGGGAAGTTGATCACCGCGAAACGTTCGCTGAACTTGTCCTTGGAGATGTAATCCCGAAGCGCCCCCATGGGCTGGGCGGAGAGGTGCCCGCCCCGGCCGATGTGATGGGTCAGGGCCTGGGAGATGCGGGCCGGCTCGGTCTTTAGGTCGGCGCGGTTCTTCCAGGAAACCAGGGCCGAGAACACGGTCATATTGGCCATCTGGCCGCTTATTGGCCTCACCTCCACCTGGGTGCAGCCCAGGTATGAGGCCAGTTCCGCGGCCAGGCGGTCCTCTACCCAGGCGATGAAGTCTGTGCCCTGATAGTAAAAGACCTCTTGGGCGAACACAGCGTCCAGGCGGCGGTGTTCTGCGTAGCGGCAGACCGGGTCTGAGACCGAAAGCAGCCGCACCAGAGGCGAGGGGGTCTGCTCAGAGGGAATAAGATTGACGCACTCAGTCTGGCGCCAATGGTGGTTGGCCAGGCTTTTCCGGACCAGGTCCCGGGCCCGGGCCAGTCCTTCGCCCTCCGCCGGGCCGGGAAGGGGCTTGGACCAGCCCACGGGCAGGGCGTGGAAATAGGGGGGCGCGTCGGAGCGGCCGTGATATTTGACGATCTCGGCCTTTAGGTGGCGCTTTCTGACCAACACCTCCACCGCAGTCTCAGGGATCAGGGTGGAATCCACATAGGCCAGGGCCAGGGAGCGGAGCGCAGTCTCTTCGCCCAGGGTCATCTCCGCCCCCTCACCCTCCAGGCTCCAGTAGGGGCAGGAGGTGCCGCTGGTTATTACGCCGGCCTTTTCGCCCTCCACCAGGACCTCGTGTCCCTGCCGGGCAATGCCCCGGTCCACCAGGGCCAGGGGCATGATGCGCCGGGGCAGGGCTGGCGGCGGTTCAGAAATGCCCTCCCGGATTTGGCATAGGGCCTCGAACTGCTGGCTCAGGGCCCGGCGGCCTATGAAATCCCCCTTCAGGGCAGAGAAGCTCACCGCCACCGTGGCCAGGGACAGGGCGAAGATGGGGATTTCCCGGCCCTCCGGATCAAGGCCCAACTCATGGCCATACAGGGGCATGGCGGCCTCCAGCCTCAGGGTGTCCCGGGCGCCCAGGCCCACCGGCTCAATGCCCAGGGAACGGCCTTCCTCATACAGGGTTTCCCAAATCAGTTCCGCCTTTTCTGCTGGCGCAAAAAGCTCGAAGCTGTTGGGTTCGCCGGTGTAGCCGGTGCGCGCCACAAGAACCTCGGTATCACAAAGGGTTGTCTGCGAGAGGCTGTTCTGTTTGGGCTCAGGCAGGGATCCGCCTTGGCGCAGCTTTTCCAGGATGCCCTTGGCCAAGGGCCCTTGAAAGGCGATCAAGGCCATATCAGAGGTGTGGTCCTCCAAGGTCACGCCCTGGAACCGGGCTGCCTGCTCCTGAAGGTGCTTCCAGTCCTTTTCCCGGTTGGAGGCGTTCACCACTAAAATGAAATCCTCCTCTCCGAAGCGGTAGAGGAAGGCGTCGTCCAGGGCGCCGCCATTCTCATTTTGGATGATGGTGTATTGACTCTGCCAGGGCTCCAGGGCCTGGCAGTTGTTGGTTAGCACATGCTGCATAAAGGCGATGCGGTCCGGGCCCTTGACCCTAAAGCGCCCCATGTGGCTGACATCAAAAAGCCCGCCAAAGCGGCGGGTGGCCAGGTGTTCCTGAATGATGCCGGCGCTGTATTGCACGGGCATATCCCAGCCCCCGAAATCCACCATTTTGCCGCCGTGATCGCGGTGCCACTGGTTGAGGGGGGTGGTTAAGAGATTCGCTGCATCAGCCATGACCGGACTTCCCTTTTTGGGTAAATTGAGTGTATATAGTGTGATTTAGTGTAAGAGTTCAACTAGACTAGCATAAAAAGCCGATAGGCAAAGCGTCAACTTTCTTGAGGATGGGGTTGCGCCGCAGCCCAAGCCTATTTCTGTTTCCCAAGTCAGGTTGACGGCTAAAGCCCTGTTGGGAGAAAAATGGCCAACATCGCCCCATTTCGCGGCCTTAGGTATGATTGCCAGATAGCGGGCTCCATGGAGCTTTTGGTGGGGCCGCCATACGACCTGGTCCGTTTGGAGGATGAAGACCGGTTCAGGTCCCGGCATGAATGCAACTACATAAGGCTGCTGTACTGCCGCCATCCAGAAGAAGAGCCCTATTTGGCGGCGGCCCGCCTTTTGGGGGATTGGCAGAGCCAAGGGCTGCTGGTCCGCGACCCCACCCCAGCCATCTACCTATATCAGATCGATTTCCAAACCGACGCCCTAAGCCCGGTTATGACCCGGACCGGCTTCATAGCCCTGCTGAGATTGCAGGACTACAAGCTGGGAATGATAAGACCCCACGAGCGCACCTTCTCCACCATAAAGAGTGACCGTTTGGAGTGGCTGAACCATTGCCAGGCCAGCCTCAGCCAGATACTCACCTTTTATGACGACCCCAGGCAGGAGGTTGTAGACACCTTGTCCAATGCCGCCGCACCGGAGCCGGACCTTGATTTCGTAGACCAGGACGGAATCCGCCACCGTGTTTGGGTGGTGACCGATCCCCAGGCCCTGGACCAGGTGGCCTGGCTGATGGAAACCAAGCAGATCTATATTGCCGATGGCCATCACCGCTATGAGACTTGCCTTGCCCACCGCGACTTGATGCGGACCGGCTTTCCCCAGGCCCATCCTCTGGCCGCCTTCAACTACACCCTTATCTACGCCGCCGCCATGCAGGACCCCGGCCTGGCCATTCTGCCTGCTCACCGGCTCATGCCCGGCCTGGACGCCATTGACTTTGAGGGATTCCTAAAGAAGGTTGATCAGTATTTCGAGGTTAGGGACACTGGGCTCTCGGC
Organism: Desulfarculaceae bacterium; assembly: GCA_050116255.1. Classification (GTDB taxonomy): domain Bacteria; phylum Desulfobacterota; class Desulfarculia; order Desulfarculales; family Desulfarculaceae; genus JASFOZ01. The sequence goes on along the minus strand of JASFOZ010000022.1, from coordinate 13,285 downwards.
AGCCAAGCCGGATGACCGGCTGCGATTCCGGCAGCAGCTGGCGGACCTGGCTGGCAAACGCAAGGCCATGGGCTTTCTCACCCCTGACTCACCGTCTCTTAAAATATTCCTGCTCAAACAGGAGATACTGCAGGGCTTGCAGGTGCATCCGGCCCTGAAGGACTTGGATGTGGTTACCTTGAGAGAGGTGCTGTTACGGCGTTGCCTGGAACTCTCTCCGGAGGCCATGGACAACGACAAGCTGTTCGCCTTTGATTTCAGCCTTGATTCAGCCCTGGACCGGGTCCTGGCTGCGGAGTCGCCGCTGGGCCTGCTTTTAAACCCCACCCAGGTTTCCCAGGTCAAGGCGGTTGCCGATGCCGGGCTGTTCATGCCCCGCAAATCGACTATCTTCTACCCCAAGGTGTCGCCGGGCCTGGTGATCTGCCCCCTCTCCCCTGAGGAATTGGTGGCCGATCCCTTGTACCGCTGAGTGGTGCCTTATTTCCGTCTAAGCGATAGTCAGTTGGCCTTGGCGGTCAAGGCCTGGTCGAAGATATCCAGGCAGATGTCTATCTCTTCCGGGCTGGCAATGAGGCCGGGGCAAAAGCGGATGGTGTTCTCCCCGCATCCCAGGAGCAGCAGCCCTTTGTTGAAGGCCTCCTGCACCACCTCCCCCCGCCACTGACCGGCGCGCTCTTTGGTTTCGCGGTCTTTGACCAGCTCCACTCCCACCATCAGACCCTTGCCCCTAACATCGCCAATGCACTCATGCCGCTTTTGCAGCTCCTTGAGCCCGGCCATCAGGCGTTCGCCCTGGATGGTGGCGTTTTGCATGAGGCCGTTTTGCAAAAGCTCTATGGTGGCCAGAGCCGCCCGGCAGGATACGGGATTGCCTCCGAAGGTGGAGGCATGGGAGCCGGCCTCCCAGTCCATGATCTCGGCCGGGGCCACCATGGCGCCCAGAGGCATGCCCGAGGCGATGCCCTTGGCCAGGGCGATGATGTCCGGCTCCACCCCGAAATGCTCCACGGCGAACATCTTGCCGGTGCGCCCCATGCCCGACTGCACCTCATCGGCCACGATCAGGATTCCATAGCGCTTGGCAATGGCGTGCAGCTCCTTGAAGAACTCCGGCGGAGGGACGATGTAGCCGCCCTCGCCCTGGATCGGCTCCACAAAGATGGCCGCCACCTGCTCCGGGGGCATGGTGGTCCTGAACAGGGTCTCCTCCACCCAGCGCACGCATTCCAGGCCGCACTGGGGGTAGCTGAGATTATAGGGGCAGCGGTAGCAGTAGGCATAAGGGATATGGGTAATGCCCGGAACAAAGGGATAGTAATGCTTTTTCTGAATGGTCTTGCTGGCGGTGAGGGAGAGCGCCCCCATGGTGCGGCCGTGGAAGGCGCCGAAAAAGGCGATGTTCAGCTCCCGCCGGGTGTGCCAGCGGGCCAGTTTAAAGGAAGCCTCCACCGCCTCGGCCCCGGAGTTGCCGAAGAAGACCTTCTTGGCGGCGGCGCCCGGAGCCAGTGTGGCCAGTTTCTGGGCCAGCTCTATCTGGGGGCCGTAATAAAAATCAGTACCGGACATATGCAAAAGCTTGCCGGCCTGGTCCCGGATGGCGGCGACCACCTGGGGGTGGCAGTGGCCGGTGGCGCATACGGCGATGCCGGAGGTGAAATCCAGAAACCGGTTGCCGTCCACATCCTCCACCCACAGGCCCTCGCCCTTTGCCACCACCAGAGGGTAGACCCGGGTGTAGGAGGGGGAGACGAAGTCGTGATCCTTTTGGATCTGGCTGGCGGCCTGGGGGCCGGGAAGGGCTGTCTTCAGTTGAGGGGAATTCATGCCGATCCTCCGAAAGTTGCTCCAGTTAACATGGCCGGACTCATCATTCCGGCTGGCCAGTCTGGGGGACGCTGGGCTCGAGAATCAACGATTCTGTTACCTTAATGATATCCATTCCAGGGCGAGACCGGCAGAGAAAATGTCGCCGCTGCCCCGAGCCGCCGAAGGTGATGGTTTAGATAAAGAGTTCTTACTCTGGCCTTGCTTGTAAGTCCCGAGGATCAGTCCTTGACCAAAAGATGGTCTTCCAGGACCAGGGCGTCAATGGCGGTGGAGGTAAAGGTGCGCAGGGCGTCTTGCGGGGTTTCCACGATGGGCTCGCCGGCCACGTTGAAGGAGGTGTTGAGAATCACCGGCACCCCCGTGTTCTGGCCGAAACTCCGGATTAGTTCATAATAGGCTGGCGCCGTGTTCTTGGCCACGGTCTGGACCCGGGCGCTACCGTCAACATGGGTTATGGCCGGTACCTTGTCGTTTAAAGTGTCCGCTGCCAGGAGCATGAAAGGGGACTCGCAGCCAAGGTCAAAGAACTGGGAGCAGGCCTCGCTGAGCACCGAGGGGGCAAATGGCCGGAAGGGCTCGCGGTGCTTGACCCTGGCGTTGAGGATGTCTTTCATGGCCGCCTGGCGGGGGTCGGCCAGGATGGAGCGGTGACCCAGGGCCCGGGGGCCGAACTCGGAGCCGCCCTGGAACCAGGCTACGATCTGACCGGCGCCTAGCCTTTGCGCCGTCTCGGCGGTGATGTCGCCTCGAGCCGCCACCCGTACCGCGCTCCCTATCTCCGAGATGGCTTGTTTGACTTGGGCTTTGGTGTATGGCCTGCCCAGGTAGGCGTGTTCCATATGGTAAGCGGAGATGTCCAGGCCCAGTAGGTCCCGCCAGCCGTAGAGGGCGTTGCCCAGGGCGGTGCCGTCGTCGCCGGCGGCGGGCTGGATGAAGATGCGCTCAAAGGGGGTGCAGTCCAGTATCTTTTTGTTGGCCACGCAGTTTAAGGCCACCCCCCCGGCCAGGCAGAGGTTGGGGCACCGGGTCTTTTCATAGAGCCGGTTGGCCAGCTCCACCAGCCCCTCTTCCAGGCTCTGCTGGAGGTCGGCGGCCAGGTCCATGTGCTCCTGGGTTATGGGTTCATCCTTGTGACGGCGGGGCAGGCCGGAGTTGACTTGATATACCTCGTCCGGAACCAGGCCCTTTTGGGGAAAGGCTACGCTGAAATATTCGGGGTTGGGGCGCACTTGATCCTTATCCATGAGAACCAGGTCCGTAAACCGGCCCGGCTGGCCGTAAGGGGCCAAGCCCATGGTCTTGCCGGCGTCAAAGGAGCCGAAACCCAGGTGGATGGTCAGGGCCTGGTAAAGCCAGCCCAGGCTGGTGCGGTCGCATCTGCCTTGGGGTCCGGGCCGGGCGTAGGTCTGCCCCAGAAACTCGATGGAGCCGCCGCTGCCGAAGTACATGGACTCCAGCTCAATGCCCTGGTCCCTCTCAAAGGCGCCGCTGCCGTCGGTGATGAGGATGGCCGCCTGGTCAAAGGGGCTGGCGTAATAGGCGCTGGCGGCATGGGAAAGGTGATGGCCCACCAGGTGTAACTTGGTCTTGTCAGCCACCTCGGGAAAGAAGTAATCCACCACATCGGGCTGCAGAAAATTGACCATGGTCACTACGATGGCATCCACATCATCCAGGGAGACTCCCCCGGCCTCGAGGCAATAGTGGATGGCCCGCTTGTCCTCCAGATCCCAGTCCCAATGGCAGTGCTTGCGCCGGTTCAGCCTTTCTTCGGCCACCGCCGCCACCACGCGGCCGTCCTGCACCAAACAGGCGGAGTAGTCGTGGGAGAATTGCACCCCCAGCACGCTCTTTTTGGCCTTGCGGGGGGCTTTTATCTTTTTAAACAAGGATTTCAAACGTATCTCCAGGGCAGGCGGTGTGGGAAGATAGCACAGGTGTTGGCAGCGGTCAATGAGCTATCAGGTTACAGGCCTGCTAAAAAAGTCAGAATCACCCTTTAGGGCTGGCTGTGTTCCTTTTGCGGGGATTGGGATTGACGGCGATGATGAAGTTGATTTTGTACAAGTCACAAACCGTAGCTCTCATCCCAGGCCAGAGCAGACCTTACCTTAAGGATCAGGCCTTTGCCACCAAAATGCTGAGGCGGGCATGGTCCGGGATCAGTCGTGGAGCATGGCGGGATCGCCGCTGGGCAGGCCCAACTCCTTGGCCCTGAGCACCCGCCGCAGCAGCTTGCCGGATTTGGTCCGGGGCAGCGAATCCATGAATTCCACTTGGGTAAAGGGGATATCCGGGGCCAGGTTGGCCTTGACAAAGGCCATGATCTCCTGCTTGAGGCGGGTGGAAGGGGTTTGCCCCAGGTTGAGGATGATGAAGGCCTTGAGTGCGGGCTTGCCCCTGTTTCCGGCCTTGCTGATAACCGCCGCTTCCGCCACCGCCGGATGGCGGGTGAGGACGTTTTCCACCTCAAAAGGCCCGATGAGTTTGTCACCGGCCTTGATCAAGTCATCGATCCGACCCTGGTAAAAGAAGTAGCCATCCTCATCCCTAACCACCATGTCGCCGGTCAGGAAAATGCCCTGGTGGCGGAAGTATTCCTGGTAGCGGCCCTCGTCCTCCCACAAGCCCACCGCCATGGCGGGCCAATCGGCCTTTAGGGCCAGTTCCCCCATGGAAAGTAGAGGCAGCGGTTTACCCTCCTCATCCAAGACCAGCGCCTTCACCCCGGGCACCGGTTTGCCCATGGAACCGGCCTTGATGTCCACTGAGGGGAAGTTGGCTATGCAGATCATGCCGGTTTCAGACATCCACCAGGTATCATGGGGGTTATGCTTGAGGCTTTTACGCACCCAACGAAAAAGCTCCGGCCCCAAAGGCTCGCCCACGGTGCAGATATGCCTGAGGCTGGAAAGATCGTAGCGGCCGGGCAGGTCTTCACCCGCCTCCATGAGTTTGCGGATGGTGGCGGGAGTGGTGTACCAGACCTCCACTTGCAGCCGTTCCAGGGTGCGGTACCAGGTGGAGCCGGAAAAGGGTTCGGCCTGCACCACCGAGGCGGCTCCGCAGAGCCAGGGGGCGAAGGCGGAGTAAACCGTGCCCGTGACCCAGGCGTGGTTGGCGTCTGTCCACAGAGTGGAGCCTGGGCGCAGATCCAATACATAGCGGGCGGTGAGCAAATGGCCCAGCATGTCCTTATGGGCGTGCACCACGCCCTTGGGCGGGCCGGTGGAGCCGGAGGTGAAGACCAGATAAAGGGGCCAATCGCGCTCAACCCAGGTGGTGGGAAACTGCCGGGAAAGGCCGTCCAATCGCTCTTTGACCACCACCTCTGGAACCGGCAAGCCCGTGGCCGGGCCCTCGGTCAAGAACACCTGCTTGACCGGCCCCTTTTCATCCAAGGGCAGAAGTTCAGCCAGATCGGGTTCGGTAACGATGCCTTTGGGCCGGGCGTATTTTATCAGGCCGTCCAGCTCATCAAAGGACAAGGTGAGGTAAAGGTTGCTGAAGATAACCCCCAAGCGGGCGCAGGCGGCCATGGCCAGAAAGACCTCGGGTCCGGGAGTAAGAAGAATGAACAGGCGGTCGCCGGGCTCAAAGCCGTACTCCTTAAGAAGGTTGGCCCAGGCGCAGGATGTCTCCATAAGTTCCCGAAAGGTGTACTGGTGAAGGGTCCCCTGTTTCTCAACGGTCAAGGCGATCTGATCCCCGCGACTCTGGTCCATTGCCCAACGGTCAATAGCCTCGTGAACGATGTTGATTTGTCCGCTTTGGGACCAACTGAACTCCGGCTCCAAGTCGGACCAGGAAAACTTTTTAAAGGTCTCTGAGTAAGATTGGAGGTTGGCGTCCGGGGACTGGTTTTTTATGAGTTCTGGTTCCATAAGCGGTCGGCTTCCTAAAGCAGATTCAGGCCCAGACGCCGAAGCCGGCGTGCACCTGCCGGGCCTGGTTAACGAGTTCCTGTCCCCGGGGGGTATGGGCCTGGGTCAGGTCCTGCCATGAGTCCTCATCCTGCACCAAGGCCTGGATCACTTGCTGCACGCAGCCGGCCAGGGCGAGAGGGTCATAACCGCCTTCCAGGGCCAGCAGAACCGGGATGCCGCGTTCATCCAGACAGAACCGGCGCACCAGCCTGGCCAAGGCGCCGAAGGCCTTTTCGCTCAGCCGGGTGACGCTCAAGGGATCGTCCCGGTGACTGTCGAAACCGGCGGCCACCATGACCAGTTGGGGATCGAAACCGGATATTACCGGCCCCAGCACCTCCCGGTAGATATGAGCCAGGTCCGGGTCCTCCACTTCCTTGGGCAGGGGCAGGTTGATAGTATAACCTTGGCCGGGTCCCAAGCCCACCTCCTCCCAATCGCCGGTGCTGGGGTAGGACCCCAGGTAGTGGGTGGAAAAATATAGCACCTCTTTCTCTTTGTAGAATAGCTGCTCCAGACCGTTTCCGTGGTGATAATCCCAATCCACGATGAGGATGCGTTTCAGGGCGTAGGTTCTCTGGGCGGCGCGGGCGGCGATGCCCAGGTTGTTGAAGAGGCAAAAACCTTGGGGCTGGTGGGGCAGGGCGTGGTGGCCCGGCGGCCTCACCAAGGCGAAACAGGCCTGGCAGCGCCCCGTCATCAGCGCCTCCAGGCCCTTTATGCAGCCGCCGGCGGCCAGGGCGGCCACGAAATAGCTTTTGGCGCTGGCCACAGTATCCATGGCCAGGTTGGTGAATGGTCTTTGGGCGGTGGCCATAAGCCTTTTGATATAAGCCGGGGTGTGAACCATCTCCAGTTGCTCCAAAGTGGCCACCTCGGGAGCGATGCTTATAAGCCCCTGGGGAAAACGGCGGTCCAGCAGGTCATAGACGGCCATCAGCCGCTTGGGGTTCTCGGGATGATAGGGGCCGGTCTTATGCTCTAAAAACCTCTTGTCCCTGACCACTCCTAATTTAAGGCTCATGGTTTAATTCCAGATTAAGGCTCATGGTGCGTTCGCTCTCACAATCAGACCCGCAGAACTGGAAACCGAATTTCTTGTATAGGCCGATGGCCAGGGAGTTGCGCAGTTCTACCTCCAGAAACAATAACTTTATACCCATGTGCCTGGCCCTTTGCAGAGCCATGCCGGTCAAGGCGGTGCCCAATCCCCGGTTTTGATAAGGCGGCAGCACGAAGATGAGGAACTCCGCGTCTTGGCGGGTCAGGTCCGGGATTATGACCGCATGCCCCACCACCTGGCCTTGTTTCAAGGCCATAAAGTTCTCACCGCCTTTCACCATGCCCCGCACCCAGCGGTTTAGTGTTTGCCGGTCCAGGGGCGGCAGGCCCTGGGCACATGCCTTGGGCTCGAAGCTCTGGTACATTTTCTTTACCCGGCCCAGATCATCGTCTTTGCACACGGTGATCTCAAATTCCTCACCGCGTTTGTCCAGGCATTTTTGGATACGGTCTGAGGCCATGGCTTGCCTCCCGCTGAGTGCCTGATGTCCGGGCTACTTAAAAACCTTGCCTGTCCGGGGCCGGTTGAGGGAAGCGGCTGCGAAGTTGGCCGGGTCCGGTTAAACAGGCTTGTTAAGTATCTTCGCATATGGAAAAAATAGTGGGCAAGGGCAAGCTGAAATGATTTTTGGCCCGGCCCAAATGTAATATAAAGGTCCTGGATAAACTGCGCCGGGCATTTATATATTCCCTGAGGCAGGGAGAAGCGGCAGGATGGCTCCAGCTGGCTTTACGAAAGGTTGTGTGCTGGAGACAGGTTTTGGTTTTAGCCCATACGGGCAGGGAAGGATTTAGAAAGCGGACTGCTTGAGGTGGAGCGACATGGAGATGAGTAACAGCACTAAGCACAACCCAACCTACTCCAATTTTTGGTCCCGCTTGTTGCTCAGGCCTTTTTTTGAAGACCAGTTCGTGATTCCGCCGCCGCCGCCCCGTTGGCTGGAGATATTCTTAACCTTTTATGAGCGCTATCTTTTAAGGATCGACACAAGCGCTATAGATATAGACCGCCCCATCTTCCTACTCGGCCTTCCCCGCACCGGCTCCTCCATGCTGCAAGACCTGCTCTGCTCCCATCCCGACTTGGCCTATATAACCCATGCCATGCATGCCTTCAGACGCTGCTTTTGCGGGGCCGAGCATTTCCGCCGGCTTTTCCGCCTGAATGTCAGGGGGGTGAGGTTTCTGGGCGACAGCGTGGAGGTGGAAGCCGGAAGCCCCGCGGACCCGGTGGCCTTTTGGTGTGAATGGCTCAAGGAAGATCCTTACCAGATTGAATGTCGTGACTATGGCTTAGGGGATTTCAGTCCAGCCGAAATAGAGGTCCTGCGCAACAACCTGCGCCGGGTAATATGGTGTTTTGGGAGCCGGGCAAATCGCTACTTTTGCAAAAACCCGGCCTTGTTGCCCCGCGTATATTTACTGAGGGACATATTTCCCGATGCCAAGTTTGTCTTTCTGGTCAGGGAGCCGGGGCCGACCGCCAACTCCCTGATTAAGCTCTACCGCTTAGGCGTCCGCCAGGAGCAGATTATATACCAGCGCCGGGGCGAGGAACCGCCAAGCGGGCGGGCCTTTATTCCCTATCCCCGGCTGCCCCGGCTGCCGGAATACCTGCAAAGGTTCGGCCCTGATGACCTGAGGACAACCGCCCGCCTCTGGCGGGACAGCGCCTTGTTCATAGCCCGTGCCCTGGACAAGCTGGACTCGGCCCTGCTAATTCGTTACGAGGACCTGTGTGCAGACCCTCAAGGCGAGATCAGCAAGATACTCCAATATTGCCAGCTGCCTGAATTTGCGCCTGACAACCGGGATTATGGACTGAAGCTCAGCCGGGTGGGCCGGACCGGGCATCGCAATGTATACGGCGGCTTTGACTTGGTGAGGGAAATCTGTGGGCCGGTGATGCCAGATTTCGGTTACAAGTAGGTCTTGAGACAGGGCAGGGTGTTGAGAGGGGTGTCAAGGCCCTGAGACCTTCTTGAGCAAGATCAGATCTTTCCCGCCAAGTACCGGTTGAAAAGTCCTTCGAAGAGGTTGGGGGCGATCCGGGATATAAGCCAAAGCCCTTTTGCCATTCCCGGGTATATCTGCCGGCGGTTGTTTCTAAGGCCCTTGATCACCGAACGGGCCACAACCTCGGCCTTCAACTTGGGCAGGTTAATGCCTTGGCACATCTCCGTGTCCACCAGGGGCGGGAAGACCTCCATAACCTGCACTTTGGTTTTGGTTAAATAGTGGCGTAAAACCCGGGTAAAGGCATGCAGGCCCGCCTTGGCTGCCGAGTAGCCGGGGACTAGGCTACAGGCGCAGAGGGCCAGGCCGGAACTGATGTTAACCACTGCAGCAACGGGCTGTTTCATGAGCAGGGGCAGCAAAAGCTGGGTGAGCCTGATGGGAGCCAGCAGGTTGGTCTGAATCTCCTGTGCCGCCATGCCGCCGGCGCCTTCATCTCTGATCAGGTCATAGATATTGGCGACGCCGGCGTTGTTAATCAACAGATTCAGATCAGGGAAGTCTTTTTGTACGAACCCAAGCAGGTTCTTCAGTTCCTCCTCCTGGGTGATGTCGCACTGAAAGGCCTTGATTACGGGGATTTCTTTTTGGGCCTGGTCCAGTCTGGCTTGGCTGCGGCCGCAGATGAGCACCTGGTTACCCAGATCGGCAAAGGAGTGGGCCAAGGCCAGACCGATACCGGAGCCGCCGCCGGTGATCAATACCTTGTTGCCCTGAATCTGCACAATCCCTCCTTTGGGTCGCCGGCGCAGGGAAGATGGAGCCGCTGTAGTCTATAGCTTCATCCGGATGTGGCCGATGGAATAACCGCTGGCAGCGGCAAAAAGTAAGATCTCCTGGCCCGACCCATGGGCAATGAGCCCTTGTTCCAAGGCCAGATGCAGCGCCACCGGTATGGAGGCGCTGGCGGTGTTGCCCAGGTAATCGGCGGTTATCATCATTTTTTTAACGGCGGTGAAGGAGCCGGCCAGCTCCTGGATGAACCTTTTGGAGATCTGGTGGGGGATGACCAGGGCCAGTTTTTCTTTGACGGACTCCTCACTATGGGTTTCTTTGCGAAAGGCCTCGTAGCTGCGCACATAAGGGCCTATGTACTTGCGGACCACCTTGGCCAGCTCAGGCATGTCCAAATAAAAGGAGCCGTGAGAGCGCCCCAGTTCTTCATCGCGCCAGCTGAGGTCCGCTGGCACCCGGCACAGGCTCCAGTACTCTCCCAGATTCTGGAGGTTCATCTCAATGAAGCCCCGCTCATCGCCGGATTTTTCCACCACCACCGCCGCTCCGGCGTCCCCCAGGGTGAGCCCCCCCATTTTGTAGCGAAGCTCTCCCATGTCAGCCACAGATTTGGTGCGCACATAGCTGCACACTTCGCCCACTGCAATCAATACCCGTTGTGCCGCCCCGCAGGCAATTAGGGCGTTGGCCACTTTAAGGGCCTGGACGAAGCTGTTGCAGGCATTGCTCAGATCAAAGGCGTTGGTCAGGGGCAGGTTCAACTTTTGTTGCACGATGTTGGCGGTGGCGGGTTCAATGGCGTCTTGGTCGGTGCTGGCGAAGATCAAGGTGTCAATGCTCTCAGGAGCCAGGCCGGCGGCATCCAGGGCAGAGCGGGCGGCGTCCGTGGCCAGATCCGAGGGCGCGGTCCCCGGAGGGGCGAAGCGCCGGGTTTTTATGCCTGTCACCTTTTGGATCAAGGAAGGTAAAAGACGCTTGAGCCGTTTGGGAGCGTCCACCATCTGGGCCATCTGCTCATTGTCCACGACCTGTTCAGGCAGGTGGATTCCCAGGCCGGTGATTCGGCTCAGCGGTGGTTGCATGACCTGCATGCCGCGCAGCAGATCAAATGATGATGCTTCTTTTTCGAGGTCCAAATCTTTCCTCGGCAATAAAAATGCCTCACTTGTCAGCTGTGCCTGGGCCGGTCGGGGTAATGCCTGTTGAGAACGAATCCATTTCAACCCGGCCAACTTGAATCCTGGACAGACCGGCCTTAAAAGAATATTAAGCCGTGGAAGATTAACCTGGTTTTACTTATTGTGCAACAAAATCAACCATTATGGGCTATGTTATATAGTTTTAATGAGCGGGTTTGATCTTGCCCTGGCCTTATGTATATGCTCAAATACGCAAAACTTAAAACAAAAGAAGGTTTTCATGAATAGGGCCTTGCGCCATTGCCTAAAGCTGGGATTGATTTTTTACCTTGGGGCCGCTGCTTCGGTCTGGGCCCAAGGCCCTGAGAAAACCCCGGCGCGGCAATTTGCAGCGCAGGCGGCCTTTAGGCAGGCGGAGATCACCGGCTTCACCCGGGCGCGGGCGTTTCTTCAGGTGGTCAGTGAGGTCAGCGGGCGCTGTCTTAAGGTCACTGCCGATGTGGGGGAGGCCATCGGCCCTAGCGGCGTTTTCGTGCGGCTGGACAGCACCTTTGTGGATTTGGAGCTTAAAAGAAACCTGGTGGAGCAGGCTCTGGCGGTTACCAAGCTGAAATACACGGAAAAGGAGTTCAACCGCCATCGCAAACTGGTCAGGAGCAAAAGTGAGCCCCAATCCAAGCTGGACGCCTTGGAGACCGAGCGGGACCAGGCTGAACTGCAACTTCAAGCGCTGAAAACCGCGGCTGAAGTCATAAGGGAGCGCCAGAGCCGGCATAAAGTCAAGGCTCCGCCGGGCTGGCTGGTGGTATCCCGCCAGGTGGAGCCGGGAAGCTGGGTGAATGCCGGCGCGCCCCTGGCCACCCTGGGAGACTACAGCACCCTGGTGGTTCCCATGGCCTTGGCCCCAGAGGAACACGCCTGGCTGCTGAGTCACCGGCACAAACTGTCAGTGACCTTAAGTCCCCAGGGCAAGCAGGTCGCTGCTCGCATATACCGGGTTTCTCCTGCCTTTGATCCCGCCACCCGCAAGATAAACGTGGAACTGGCCCTGGATGGAAATATTAAGTCCCGCCGGGGCGGGCTGATGGCTGCCTTAAGGATGACTTTGCCCGACCCTTCCGGCGCGGTCTTGGTGCCGGCGTCGGCCTTGCAGCGCCGCTACCAGGAGTATTGGCTCACCCGCCCGGACGGGTCCCAGGTGAAGGTGCTGCTCTTGGGCCCCGGACCTGACGGCGGGCAGCGCGTCAGCTCACCTGGTGTCAAGCCCGGCGACCGCTTTTTGGCCCAACCTTTGGCTGAGTCCAAATGAGATCCATCGTCCGCTTTGTCCTTTCCCATACAGTATTAGTGAACCTGGGTTTTTTCTTCCTCATGGCCGTGGGCGTCTATGCTGCGTTCTTCAGCTCGGTGGAACGCTACCCCAACGTGAATATGGCCCAGGTGCACATCACCACCGTATACCCGGGGGCCTCGCCTGCGGAAGTGGAGGCCCTGGTCACCAGGGAAATCGAAGATGCCTTGGACGACATGGAGAGCGTGGAGTTTATCAGGTCCACTTCTTACCGTGACCGCAGCAGCGTCTTGGTGAAACTGATAGACGACAGCGACTACCAGCGGGGATACGACGAGATCAGATTCAGGGTGCTGAACATTCTGGACGAGCTGCCGCCGGAGGTGGATCCCCCTCTTTTCAATTTCATTGACGTCAACGACTGGCAGCCGGTGGTGACCGTCAACCTGGTGGGCGAGCGCAGTAACCGCGCCTTATCTCTGATGGCCAAGGAGCTGAAGATATCCTTGCTCCGCATTCCCGGTGTGAAGGAGGTGCTTCTGCGGGGCGAGCTTGAACGCGAGTTTCATGTGGCCCTGGACCCGCTTAGGCTCAGGCGCTTTGGCGTGACCTTTGCCCAGGTGTCGGAGGCCTTGAAGCAGGCCAACCTGGCGGTGCCGGCCGGGGGCCTGACCGCTCCCGGCGGCGAGTTCCTCATCCGGGCCGATGAACGCTTCCGCAGCCGGCAGCAGGTCATGCAGACCATCGTGCGCACCGACCAGGATGGTTCTCATCTTAGAGTTTCCGATCTGGCCGGATGGGCGGGACTTAGTTACCGCGACGCCTTTTTGTATTCCAGCGTCAATGGCAATGATTGCGTGCGTCTGGACGTGATCAAGACCAAGCAGGGAAACGCCCTGACCATCTTGGAGGAGGTGAGGGCGTTAATCACTGACAACCGGTCCCTGATGCAGCGCGAAGGGGTGGAAATAGTCCTCACCCGCGATTCCACAGTGCGCATCAAAGAGGCCATGCGCACCCTGGGCATGAACCTGTTGGTGGGTGTGGCTTTGGTGGTGCTGCTCATATGGTATTTCATGGGATTTCGCAACGCGGCCATCACCACAGTGGGGATCCCCTTTTCCTTTCTCTTCACCATGGTCCTGATGTATGTCACCGGCCATTCCCTCAACGAGATCACCCTGTTTTCGTTTGTATTGGTCAGCGGCATAATCGTGGATGACGCCATTGTGGTGGTGGAGAATATCTACCGCCACCGCCAGCAAGGCGAGCACTTGGTGCAGGCG
>JASFOZ010000021.1:0-18669 GCA_050116255.1 Desulfarculaceae bacterium | reverse complement strand
GCATGAACATGGACGCCTTACACCATACCCAAACCGTTAACGAGGCCGGCTTGGAAATGAACATTTTCAGTTTATCTACCTGGTTGTTTTCCAGAGCGAGCTAACTTTCCTGACAGCCTGGCAATCTCGGCACGGCCGTTAGTTTTTCTTTAGGAAGGGGGGTTTGGGGGGGAACCAATTTCTTTTTTCAAAAAGAAAAGGTTCCCACCCAAGCATTCTTACCGGCAGAGCCTTTCGGACACGACGAAAACCTGCCTAGTTGAGCAAGGCCTTCAGTAATCGAAACGCTCTTGTCTTCAAATCCACTTCATATTCAAATGATTGCGGACTACTATAAGCCTCTCTATTAAACACAGTTGGTATCGGGTAACATAGACCGGCTTGTATGCATAACCAATGTTTGCGGAAAAGGCTCACCATGTGGAAGCAGCATATAGCAGACCAGAAAATAGGCCTGCGCCGGGGCCGCACCCCCTTTGACCCGGCCCGGCCCAGCCTCTTGTGCGTGCATGGAGCCGGCGGCCGGGGCCAGGGTTTCTTGCCCCAGCTATCCGGCCTGGCCTCTGAGATAAATGTGGCTGCCATAGACCTGCCCGGCCACGGCCAAACCCCAGGCCCCTCTTGCGACCGCATTGAGGACTATGCCCACTGGCTGGCTGATTTCCTGCAGGCGGGTCCCCTGCGCCCGGTTCTTTTAGGCCATTCCATGGGCGGGGCCATTGCCATGACCCTGGCCCTGGAACACCCCGGCCTGCTGCGGGGGCTGGTGCTGGTGGGGACCGGGGCCAAACTGGGCGTTCTTCCCGCCATCCTCGATGGCCTTTTGCAGGACTTTGCCGCCACCGTAAAGATGATCGTAGCCTATGCCTATGCCCCGGATGCAGACCCTTTGCTTCTGGAGCAGGGCGGCCAGAACATGTCCCAGACCCCTCCTCCGGTGGTTCACGGCGATTTTTCGGCCTGCAACCATTTTGATATCCGTGAGCGCCTGCATCAGATCCGCATGCCGGTGCAGATCATAGTGGGAGACCAGGACCGGCTGTCTCCGCCGCGGTACGCTGAGTACCTCCAAGAGCATCTTCCCCAGGCCAGACTCAGCATTATTCCCGGGGCAGGGCACATGGTCCATCTGGAGAAACACCGGGAGACCAACCAAGCAGTCCTGGATTTCATGGCCGGAATCTAGGGCCAAAGCCTTTGGTTGACAGCCCTTACCCTTTGGGGTAAATGTGGCCGGGAAGGCAGCAATGCCCGTAACATAGAGGTATAAAGCAGGTTTCAGGCACAGCGGAGAGATGACCGAGCTGGCCGAAGGTGCACGATTGGAAATCGTGTGTACCCTCACAAGGGGTACCGAGGGTTCGAATCCCTCTCTCTCCGCCATCACTTGAACCGATCAACCCGGCTCCTCTGGCGTTCCTTTTTCCGCCCAGCCACAACCCCATTTCAATACGCTACCAGAACCCAAACTCGGACACGTCGTCTTGTCAGACTGCCCCACACCTCCCTGACCGAACCCATGGGCAAGGCTTGCTTTTGCAGGTAAGTTCTGTAAACATGACCAGGCTGCTCAACAGGTCATCCAGGCCTGCCCTGTCCTGTTCAGGCCCAGGGCCGATTGAGGTGAATCCATGCTGATCGACCGCTTCCTGCCCGCTTATGATTTTCATGAGTATCATCAATGCACCACGCCGGCATCGCCGGACCGGCTTTATCAGGCCATCTGGGATATGGACATGGGCCGCTCGCCCCTGGTGGGGTTTCTTCTCCGGCTGCGGGAGTTGCCCTGGCGGCTATGGCACCGGGATTTCAAGAGCAAGGGCCTGGGCCGGAGCATGTCCGACCTCATGGAAATGGGGTTTGTCAATCTGGGGCAGGACCCGCCCCGGGAATTCGTCTTTGGCTTGGTGGGAAAATTCTGGGACCTAAACTTTGACATTCCCAAGATCACAGCGGCTGAGTTCGAAGACTTTGCCGAGCCGGGCTATGCCAAGGTGGCAGCCAACATCAGGAT
Organism: Desulfarculaceae bacterium; assembly: GCA_050116255.1. Lineage (GTDB taxonomy): Bacteria > Desulfobacterota > Desulfarculia > Desulfarculales > Desulfarculaceae > JASFOZ01. The sequence continues at coordinate 16,655 of JASFOZ010000021.1, read as the reverse complement.
AGACCCCCTGGGCCCGGATAGCTGCCGGCTGAGCACCGAGACCAGGATACTTTGCCTGGGCGCCGGAGCCAAGAGCAGTTTCCGGCGCTACTGGTTTTTGATCCGCCCCTTCAGCGGCCTGATACGGCGGGAGTGGCTGCGCCTGATCCGGGAAGAGGCTGAAAAGGAACGCTTAAAAAAATAGAGCCTTTTCTTATTACCGGTCAGGCCTCACCTTCTCTTCAGCTGCCAAAAGCGGGCGGCGGTAGAAGATGTACTCCTGGTCCTGAGCCAGCTTCTGCCAGTGCAGCCTGGACTCAGCCAGCCGGTCCAATCGCCGCCAGTCCCGGTAATAGGCCCGTTCCACCACCACATAACCAACCTTTAGCTTATCCAGCTCCTGATTCAGGGCCTGGGGATCATAATCCTCGCCATGCTGCAAAAGAGTGAATTGTTTAAACCGGCGGTAGGGTTCCACCAGGTTCAAGGGCTTGCGGCTGATGGTGGCCGCAAAGCGGGGCTTTTGATGGTCCGTCTGATAGAGCATATTGCGGTCCGGCCCCACCCAATCCGCCGCTGTGTCCATGGGTAGCTCCAACACTGCCACCGGCCGGGGGTCTTGGGCTATCTGGTGAAAGGCAGAGGGAATGGAAACCCGGTAAAGGGGATAGGGAAGGCACCAAAACTCAAAGGTCAAAACCGCAACCATCAAGGCCATTATTATTCTGCCCGCTATTTGCGTTTTCCCAGACAGCCGGCGCAGAAACACCTCCAGGGCGGCGGCGGCCGAAAAAGCCGCACACAAAAAAGTGAGCCCGATAAACTCGTCAAAGCCCCTGAAGTCCCTGAGTATGGGTACTGATTGGCAGAGTTTGCTGAAAATATTTTGCGGGTTCAGGGCCAGCCAGAGGAAGAATACGCCGCCGCCCAAAAAGAAAATCACCTGGCGCCGCCGGGCCCGGTTCAGCAGGCCGGCTAGGGCCAGGGCCGCAAGAGGCAGGCCCAGATAGTAGTGCCAGTAATATTGACGCAGTGGGGCTGCTGCCCAGGCCAGGTCATGGGAGAACCAGGGATGCATCAAAGGACGGGTAAAGAGCATCTCCCAAGGCAGCAGCAACATCAGATCCAAGTGCACCGTGCCCGGGCCTACAAATTTCACCCAAAGCATGGGCGCTAGCAGGGGGGCGGCCGCTGCCAGCGACACCGCCCCGGCAATGATCAGTCCTGCCAGGAGATCCCGGTTCCAGCGGGGATGCCCCAAAATCCAGGCGCCGACAGCTGCGTAGAAAAATAAAAAGGCCAGGCAATAAAAGAGAAAGTAGTTGCTGGTGTAAAAGTTCAGGGCGATCAACACCCCCACCCAAACCCAGCCCCGGCGGAGCTTGGGGTTCTGGCCCGCCCGGAAAAGGGCATAAACAAACAAAGGGACCCACAGGATGGAAAATAGCTCCGCCGCGGCCAGGCCCTTGCCCATGTGAAAGGGATTGAAGGCAAAGATAAAGCCGGCCAGCCAGGGGGATAATCTGCCCCCCATGATGCCCCGGGCGGCGAAAAAGGCGTTGTAACCGGTAAAGGCCAGGGTGAGGAGTAAGACCACGTTGTAGGCTGGAACCAGGCCTAGGAAAGACTGAAAGGGCAGGCTGGCCAACGCGAAGGTCAGGCTGTTGGTGTGAAAGGCCAGGTTGGCGCCAAAGGGATGGTAGATCAAGGGACAAAACAAGGGATTTTGACCTGAGAAAAGAGCGGTCTTGAACCACCAGCAGTTCCACACGAATTGAAAGGTGTCTGACCAACGCTCGCTTTGGGGCTGGCGTTCAAACCAGAGATCGCTGGGGAAAGCACTCCCCAGTTCCAACACCAGGGGGTAGGTGAATACCAGGGATAAAATCACAAAACTCAAAAAGGCGGCGCGATTGCCAATCTTCCAAGGGGCGTAGGGATAAACAGCTGGCTCCGCTTCCTCAGCGCGCAGGCGTGGCCCCAGCCAGTTCCAGGTCCGCCCCAGAGTCCATTTGAATCCCCGTACCAGCAAGGGGCTGATAAGGGCCAAAAGGACCAGGCCCAGGGCCCAAGGCAGCATCTCCCAGAGGCTGTGGGAGGCTCGGTTCAAACTCCAAACCCAGGCTGCATCCGCCTCGGCGGCCAGGGGGTGCAAAACCAAAGGCCGGCCCTGTCCGTCGCGCAGAGAGATTCTCAGAACCGCCCGCCCTTTGGCCTGGAAATACTGCGCCGTCAAGGCGTGATCACCGGCTGCCAGATCCAGGTCGGCTGTCCGCCGCCGGGGGGGATGAATCGACCAGTCTTCGATTACCAGACTTCCGTCCACAAAAAGGCGCACGCCGTCGTCAGAAACCACCTCCAACCGTACTTTGCCGGCGTTGCTAAGCCTGAAGCCGGCCAGCAGCAAGGCCTTATAATTTTGCTTGCCCGGAGCCGGTCCTTGAGGGAGGCTGACTGCTTCTGTTTTCTCCTGGGAAAGGGGTATATCCAGGGGCTGAAGGGAGTCCTTCTCCAGCCAAAAGAGGCTGGCGCCCTTCTGGCTGCGGTCAAGGTGCTTGACCACCTCCCTTTGGGCGGCCCACTTACAGAGCCCAGAACCAAGCCAGACCAGCGCCACCACAAACAGAGCCAACGCCAGGCCGGATACATATAAACCCTTGGAAGTGATCCATTTTTTTGGGGATAGGCTGTGCATCAAAAAGAAATCCAAACTTTGTCCTTGGCTTGGCGTTTAACGCTGTTCTCACCGGCCTTAAAATTTAGAGTAACGTCTGACCAGCATAAAGTCTACAATCTCAGGCCCCTTGATGATGTCACTCTATAAAAAAAGGCGGCAGGAGGCAAATACTTGCTGTGAAATCAGCCGGAAGCATGGTCTTTGGCCCCTGGCATGCACTTGATTCGCTCTGTAGACAAACGCCTAATATTGTCATAGGGTATAGCCGCCCGCCCCAAGGGTTGTAGCCTTGGGATTTGTGCAAGAAAAACTCGAACTCGAATCCGCCCAGACGCGGTGGTATCGTCGCCTGGTGAGGGTTTTTTTTGCCCTGGCTGGATGCCTTTTTGTGGTGCGCTGGCTTTTCTCCAGCCTGGGAAATGACGGCGCCGTAAACGGAGTCATGGGCATCAGTGTGCTTAACGGCCGCCTGCCCATTTTTTATTATGGCCAGAACTTCATGGGCGCCCTGGACGCCTATGTAAGCGCACCCCTATTGGCGCTGTGGGGTCCTTCCTCCTTGGCCCTGATGTTCTGGGGCCCTGCTTTCTCCATGGTCACCCTTCTGCTAGTCTACCGCAGCCTGGGTGCGGTCTTCCGGCCTCTTTCGGTGTTGGTGGGCCTTTTGTACCTGGCCGTACCCCCGGCGACTTACCTCTTCCGGGCGGGAAAGGGAAATCTTCACTACCCCCTGGGTATGATGCTCAGCGCCCTGGTCTTATGGCTTAGCATGCATATATACAAAGCCGCGTCCCTGCGCCCGCTGCTCCTTTTTGCCTGGGGCCTGGCAGCCGGACTGGCGGTGTGGACCAATTTTCAGACAATGGTGGTGGTGATTCCCTGTACCTTATTCTTGCTGGCCGGACGTCTGCGCCAGCTCAGGCCTTTGCCGGTCCTGGCTACCCTGGCGGGAGTCATCCTGGGGGCCTCTCCTCTGATTTACTACAACCTAAACCACGGCCTGGTTCACCTCAGCCAGACCGGCGTTTTTCATTCAGATATTGTTTCCACAAACCTGCACGAACTCTTTTTCATGGCTTTGCCTACCATAATGGGCCTAAGCACCACCGCGGCCCTGGCCCTATCTACTCCGGAATCGGTTTGGTTCTGGGTCTTCCTGGGCGTCTTGGCCTTGGTTATTGCCGGCGCCATCATGCTTTTTGTAAAGGGTCTCGACAAACCATCGCGTTTGGCCTGGCTCCCCCTACTGACCGGCCTCACCGTCCTGATCGTATTGACTGCCAGCCAATACGGGCGCCAGTTCCACAAAACAGACCAACGCTACCTTTTACCCCTTTATTTTTTGCTGCCATTTGTTTGGGCGGCCCTAGCCGACGTTTTCACCAAGAAAAAAAGCTGGCCCGCAGCCGCCCTGGCCGGAGTCATGGTCCTTATAAATCTGTCGGGATACTTTGACTACCGGGGCATCTTTGTGTTGAACGAGGGAGCCTTTTATTTCAAGCAGGAACCGCAGATCAAAAAACAAATTGACCGGCTCCGGCGGGAGGGCGTTAAGGGGGTCTATATGAAATCGCCGGAAAGGGAGGCCTTTTTGTCCGGCGAGAACCCCCAATTTTCCCATCCCTGGCGAAGCCGCCGCCAATACGCTTCGGCCCAGGTGGACGCCATGACCAGCCCGGGTTATATCCTGCCCGGACTGGGTCCCAGCCTTGAATTCATGGGGCTAAAGTACCAGGAAAAGAAACTGCCCTCCCTGGGGACGTTGCTTCACGGCTTTAAGAAACCCCCAGGCTCGGAGCGGACCCTCATTCCCGGGCAGTGGCAGGCCAAGGCCCTGGATGGACGCGATCTGGGGCGGCTTTTGTGTGACGGCGATTTCACCACCGGAGCCTCCTTTGAGGCCCATGCCGCTCCGGGCGGCTTCACCATGGACCTGGGAGAGGAAACCGATATCGGGGGCTTTGCCTTGGTGCCGGATGAATACCACCATGTGCCCGCCGGCTTACAGGTGGAGGCCGCCGCTTCTGACGGAAAGTTCAAACTGATTAGAAAGGTAACCAGTTACTGGGGCCCTTTTTACTGGTCCGGCCCCCATCCGTTCCTGAAGGTGCGTTACGCCCGGTCTGAATGCTACTTCAATCCCGTGCGGGCCAGGTTTCTGCGCCTGACCCATATCAGGAAACCAGGGCAACAAAGGCCCTTTTCGGTGCGCGAGGTTCTTCTCTTCGGCCCCGGCGGCTCTAAAAAAAGCATATCCTGGGAGGAAAGCGGCCTGCATCTGGTCCATAAGATCAGGAACACGGGCGTAAGCAAAGTCTTTGCCGATGCCTGGGCGTCGGCGTTTGCCTTCAACCATCTTGGGTCCAAGGTCTGGACTTTACCGGCCAATGTGCATACCAGCGACTACGGAGGAGAGATACCGCCGGTTTCGGCTCCCTTGTACCTGCACCCGGGACCGAATACGGCCCTGGTGATGGAAAAAAGGCACTCCCAGATTGCGGACCGGGTCTTGAACCTGACCGGGATCGAGTTTTCCCGGCACAATCTGGGCAGGCTGGACTATTATCTGCTCCAAGGCCTGAGGCGAGGTTTGCCCCTGCCCTTGGAGTCGATCAAGGCTTCCGTGGACAAACAATCGGCTCAGGGATTGATCAAGGGCCTTGCCGAGGGAGAGCGCTGGGGCAGCCAGCAACCCCAACGCCCGGGGACCTTTTTGGAGCTGAATCTGGGCGGGCTGCACGAGGTGGGCTGGATCGAGCTGTTCAACCCTGACTACCCCCGGGACTACCCCCGGGGGTTGAGCGCTTGGCTGTCCTTGGATGGCCGCATCTGGAAACCCGCACCTATACGGCTGGCCGGACCTGTAGTCTTCTGCGGCCCGGCCCTTTTTATGCATCCCGGCCCCTCCAGCATATACCGCCTGGAGCGGCCGCTGATCACCCGCCATGTGCGCCTGTCCCTCACCGCCTCGGACCCGCAGATATGGTGGTCGGTTCAGAAAGTCCAGCTCCGCGCACCCTGAGCCGGAATCTTGTTTACTGGATCAAGCCCTGGATCAGGCGCCGGCGGCAATAAAGGCCTTGTTTACGATCTCCTGGGCGTCTTGTTGGATGCGGCGCAAATGGTCCTCGCCCAAGAAGCTCTCCGCGTAGATTTTGTAGATGTCTTCAGTGCCCGAAGGCCGGGCGGCGAACCAGCCGTTTTGGCTCACGACCTTTAGGCCTCCGATGGCGGCGTTGTTGCCCGGGGCATGGGTCAGCTTGGCCTCTATCTTCTCCCCCGCCAGCTCAGCCGCGCTGACCATCTCCGGAGAGAGCTTCTTGAGGGCCTTTTTCTGGGCGGAGCTGGCCGGGGCGTCCAGGCGCTGGTAGAGGGGGCTCCCGAACCGCTCCTCCAGCTCGCGATAAACCTGGCCTGGGTCCTTTCCCAGCCTGGCGGTCATCTCGGCGGAGAGAAGGTCCATGATTATGCCGTCTTTGTCCGTGGTCCAAACGGTCCCATCCTGGCGCAGGAACGAGGCCCCGGCGCTTTCCTCGCCGCCGAATCCGTATGACCCGTCGATCAGCCCATCTACGAACCACTTGAAACCCACCGGCACCTCCTTGAGCTCCCTGCCCAGATGGGCCGCCACCCGGTCGATCATGGAGCTGGAGACCAAGGTCTTGCCCACGGCGGCGGAGGAGGGCCATTGGGGCCGGTTCTGAAATAAATACCAGATCGCCGCGGACAAAAAGTGGTTGGGGTTTAAAAGCCCCTCTGACCGGGTCACGATGCCGTGGCGGTCATTGTCCGGGTCATTGCCAAAGGCGATGTCGAATTTGTCCTTGAGCTGAATCAGGCCGGCCATGGCATAGGGCGAAGAGCAGTCCATGCGGATCTTGCCGTCCTTATCCACGGTCATAAAGGAAAAGGTGGGGTCCACCGCCGGGTTCACCACCTCCAGATCAAGCCCGTACATCTCGGCCATGGGCTCCCAATAGGCCAGGCCCGATCCCCCCAGGGGATCAACCCCTATCTTCAGGCCGGCGGCGGCGATGGCATCCATGTCAACGACCTGGGCCAGATCGCTCAGATACGGCCTCACAAAGTCGTACTCGTGGGTGGTGTCTGCCCTGAGCGCCTCAGCCCAAGGCAGGCGTTTTATGCTGTCCACTCCCTGGGCCAACAGTTCATTGGCCCGGTCCTGGATGACCGAGGTGATCTCCGCCCCGGCCGGCCCGCCGTGGGGGGGGTTGTACTTGAAGCCGCCGTCCTGGGGAGGGTTGTGCGAAGGCGTGATCACCACCCCATCGGCCAGACCCGAATCCCGGCCCCGGTTGCGGGTGAGGATGGCATGGGAGATCACTGGGGTGGGGGTGTAGCCCCGGCCTTTCTGGATCATCACCTCCACTCCCTGGGCGGCAAACACCTGCAGGGCGGTGATCAGGGCCGGCTCGGATAGGGCGTGGGTGTCCATGCCCATGAACAGGGGGCCGTTTATGCCCTGAGAGCGGCGGTACTCGCAGATGGCCTGGGACACGGCCAGGATGTGGGCCTGGTTGAAGCTGGCCTCCAGGGAGCTGCCCCGGTGGCCGGAGGTGCCAAAGGAGACCCGTTGCCCCGGGTCTTTAGGGTCAGGTTCCAGGGTGTAATAGGCGCTGACCAGGCGGGGAACGTTTATCAGCAGAGAGGCAGGCGCGGGCTTTCCGGCAAGCTCATGAACAGCCATTGCTTTTACTCCAGTTGGGCATCAAGGGGATACCCTAATATTAACACTTCATCCCAGAAGGCAGGCCCCCCTGGGCCTTTCAAACCCGGCAGTCCCGGGCCAGGCGCTGAGCCCGTTTTTGCGTCTCTGCGGCCAGGGGCTCTCCCCTGGCCAGTCCCTTTTCCAGGTGGTCCAGAAGATCAAAAAACAGATTCCAGCCTGCCTTCTCGCGCTCATATATGCGGCCCAAGGCCCGGGGGGCCTGCTCCAACGGCTGCAGCACCCCCTGCAGCCGGGCCGGGCCTTGGCTCAGTAGATCCAAGGCCGCGTCCCCGGAGCCTGCGGCGAACAGGGCCGCCGCTTTCAGGGCCAGGCGCAGGTGCACCACGGTTAGAGGCAGGCGGGATACAAAGCAGCCGGTGAAGGGGTCTATGGCCTCCTTTATCTGGTCGAGGCCCCAGGGCAGGTCCCTGGCGTACTGGCTGAAATAGAGGGTGCGCATGTAGTCGCCCACGATCTTGCCGGTCTTGGCTGCGGCGATGGCCTGGGGCGTGAGGGACTCCTTGTCGTGGCGCATGATCAGGCCGGGCTGATGGAGATAGCGCAGGCAGAGGCCGGAATCGCCCAAGGCTGAAAGCAGATAGGCCTGGTCCTCGGCCCGGCCGATGAAGCTGGGCGTGAAAGGCCTAAAACGCCGCAGGCTGTCGACCAGGGCTCCGGTGGTGCCCCCGGTCACGTGCACCCGCTGCAAACAGGCCTTGCCGCCGTCCAGGCCTCCGTCACCGTAGCGGGTCATCATCTCGGCCTCGGTGGACAGGGCCTGGGGCAGGGTGCTGAAGAACACCCATTGGTCGAAAGCAGGGTCTGAGGCGGGCCAGGGTACGTCCGGCGTAAACAGCCCCATTTGTAGGTCAGCCTGATTTACCAGGGCCCCGGCCAACAGACCCAGTTCCACCTCCCGGCCCCAGGCGTCCCGGCCCTTGGCCCCCCATAAGGGGCTGCATAGGTGTTCCAGGGCCGTGGCCCCGGACTGAGACAGCAGCTCTTCCTGGGGAAACACCTGATCCAGGTCGATCTTAAAGGTGGCCTTGATCTTTGCATCCACCAAGGCCTGCCACCAGGCTGATATTGCCTTTAAAAAACTGTAGTGGCGGCCATACTCCCCGTCAACGCCCATGACCTCCTTGAGCGGCCCCAGGTCCACTCCGGGCAGAAAATGCTCTGCCGCCGGCAGCAGGGTTTCCTCTTTCAGGCGGTCAGTGTCGTCCTCGGTAAATAGAAATATATTCAGCCCCTCTAGGTTGTGGTTCTTGCCCAGCAAGCCGTTCAGGTACCTCCGGGCCACCTGGTGCAGGTCCTTGTGGGTGACAGAGACCGAAAGCAGGCAGGTCAGGCCCCCTGCCGCCCACTGGGGGTGCCGCCTTTGGTCATAGTCCAGGGCCTGGGCCAGGCCCCTGAGGCCGTAAAGGACCTCGTTGTTCTCTGGGGCCACGCCCAGGGGAATGGGGTGGTCGTACCAAAAGTCCTGGCGGGCCTGGCAGGCGGCGGCAAGCTGCTCCTTGGCAACCATATCCAGGCCCAGGCTATCTGGGTCGTAATCCGGGGCCGGGGTGGTCAGCAAGACATTGGAGGTGAAGAGCACCTGTTCCACGGGATTATCTATGGGCTCGGGGTTGGGGCTGGCGACCTCAATCCGCCGACGCCGGCGCAGCTCTGCCACTGCCGGGGCCCTTTTGCCCAGGCCGGCCAGGCCCTCTGGAAATAGTACCTCCCAGACCAAGGGCAAGGCCTTTTGCCTGTTGATGCTGGGATCAACCAGCTTGGCTGCGGCCCCCTCCAGGCTGGCGGCAAGCTGGGGCGACTTTGCAACCGCTTGGGATACTTCTCCTCGTACCCGCTGCAAACCCTGTTTGAAGAAGCCGGCCAAATCGCCGGCTTCATTTTCGTGCGCCTGGGCATCAAGAAAATTCGTTGCCGTGGCGTCTCCGGCCATGGCCAAGAGAAAGGCCGCGTTAAGGCTACGGGCCAGGGCCTCCGGCCCTGCTGCTTGCGGGTCGAATTGAGCCGGTATATCCAGGCCGCTCAGGCCGGGCCCTCCCTCTGGTGCGCGGATAAGACTCTGGATGATCGTTGCCAATTCCCCGTGCATCTACAATCTCCCGCTGTGGCTGTCATTTCAGGGGCGTTAGGTTCATGTTAACGCAGGTTTTGGGGAGGGCAAAGAGTTAGGCGGTTCAGGAGGGCTTTTGATCTGAATACCCCACCTTGCGCAGGCCTTTAGCCTGCAGGGACCACTTGGGCTCCACCCGCACAAACAAGTCCAAAAACACCGGCCCGCCGATGAGGGTTTCCATGTCCTGCCGGGCCTGGGAGCCGATTTCTTTGAGCATAGCTCCGCCCTTGCCGATGACGATGCCTTTTTGCCCCGGCCGCTCCACATGTATGGTGGCGCTTATGGAAGTGGTTCCCCCCTCCTGGGCCGGCTCCAGGAACTGGTCCACGGTCACCGCGGTGGCATAGGGTATCTCCTGGCGGGTGAGGCGGAACACCTTTTCCCGGATCAGTTCAGCGGCCAAAAAGCGCAGGCTGAGGTCGGTTATCATGTCCTGGGGGAAGATGGCCTCGCCTGGGGGCAGGCTTTGCACCAGCTCTTTGAGCACTTCACCGGTGCCGTCGCCGCTCAGGGCGCTGATGGGGATCACCGCCTTGAAATCCGCCCAGGATGCAGCCTGGTCCAATAAAGGGAACAAGGCCTCCTTGCGGGGAAGCAGGTCGATCTTGTTCAGGGCCAACACCATGGGCGCAGGGGACTTGCTCAGCAAGCGGCAGGCGCGCTTGGAGGCGGCCATACCCTCACGGGTCACATCGGCCATGAATAGAATCGCGTCCACAGCCTCCAGGGCGGACAAGGCCGCGTCCATCATGAGCTTGTTCAAGGCGCGGTCAGCCTGGTGCAGGCCGGGGGTGTCCAGAAATACGATCTGGGCCCCCTCCAGGTTGTGAATACCCAACAGGCGGTGGCGGGTGGTCTGGGGCTTGTCGCTGGTTATGGCCAGCTTAAGGCCCAGCACCTGATTGAGAAAGGTGGACTTGCCCACATTGGGGGCGCCCATAATGGCCACAAAACCCGCTTTCATGATTGTTAGCTATGCCACTGCCGCCAGTTTGTCAACCTGTGCCCGCTCATTGAGGGTGAAGCTTGGGCCAGGCTCAGGTAGAATCACCCAGCATCATCCCAACTCTGGAATGCAAACGCTGATTGACTATGGAAGTTTCCGCCCACGAGACCCGCCTGAGAATGAAAGCCGGACCAGTCCCGGGAGGCGCCGCTTCCAAGAACCTGCGCCGTTGGATCATGGTGACCTTGGTCAGCATGGGCTTTGTGCTCTCCATGTTCTACCGGGTCTCGCTTACGGTCATAAGCCCCAACCTGACCACTGACCTGGGCCTGACCAGCGCTGAGTTGGGCTTGGCCGCGGCCACCTTTTTTTATGCCTTTGCCTTCAGTCAGTTGCCCCTGGGGTTTGCCTTGGACCGCCTGGGGGCGCGGCTCACCATGACCGGCCTGGGGCTTTTGGCCGTGGTCGGGGCGGTCTTGTTCGCCACCGCCCAGGGACCGGTGCAGTTGGTTTTGGCCCGCCTGATTTTGGGCGCGGGCATGAGCTGCAACCTCATGGGATCTCTTACCCTTTTCGCGGCCTGGTTCCCGGCGAACCGGTTCGCCTCCATCAGCGGGCTTTTGTTTTCCCTGGGCGTGTTGGGTGCACTCCTGGCGGCCACCCCCCTGGCCTGGCTGGCCCAGACCGTGGGCTGGCGCATCAGCTTCTGGGGCCTGGGCGCCTTTAATCTGGCCCAGGTGGCAGCCCTGTTCGCCCTGGTAAGGAACTTCCCCCCTGGCAGCCAGCCCCCTCCGGCCACCCAGAAACAGCCCCTCAGGGGACTGTGGAAGTTCTATTCCTCCTACCTCTTCTGGGCCCTGAGCCTGGCTACCTTTGTAAGGTATGGTTTCTTCGTGGCCCTGCAGGCCCTGTGGGCCGGCCCCTTTCTGATTTACGGCCTGGGCCTGGACGTCATCACCGCGGGCAACGCCTTGCTCTGCCTGAGCCTGGGGCTCCTGGTGGGGCAGCCTATGGCGGGCTGGTTCAGCGACCGGGTCCTGCGCTCACGCAAGCACATGGTATGGCCCTCCCTCTGGGCCTGCGGCCTGTTGACTATAAGCCTCACCTTGTGGGGGCCCGACACCCCCACCTGGCTGGTTATGGTTGTCTTTGTTGTTTGGGGGGTCATTGTCTCCCCCGGAAACATCATCTACGCCCATATAAAAGAGATTGTGCCCCCGGATATCCAGGCCAAGGCCATGACCAGCATCAATCTGTTCACCATGCTGGGCGGGGCTGTCTTCACCCAGATCCTGGGCCTGGTGGTGGCCCAAGACCCCTCCCAGATAACCGAGCCCTCAGAATTCAATGTGGTCTGGCTCCTGGGCGCATCCACCTTGGCGGTGGTGGGGGTCATGTATTTATTCACCCCGGACAGCCGCGCCCTGAAAAAACCCCAAGCTTAAACAGCCCTTTCCCAGGACGGCTTGCACACTGAGCCCGGGAGTGCTAGCATCGGTATTTCCGGAATCAAATTGAATAGCTGGAGACACACATGGCAGAGAAAAAGGTGCTGACCTTTCAAGATATGATCATGAATCTGGAGAGGTTCTGGGCCTCCCGGGGCTGCATCATCGCCCAGCCCTATGACCTGGAGGTGGGGGCGGGAACCTTCAACCCCCACACCACCATCCGGGCCCTGGGGCCGGAGCCTTGGAACGTGGCCTATGTGGAGCCCAGCCGCCGCCCCACCGACGGCCGCTACGGGGAAAACCCCAACCGTTTGCAGCACTATTATCAGTATCAGGTCATCCTCAAGCCCTCCCCGCTCGAGGTTCAGGACATGTACCTGGATTCCCTCAAGGCCTTTGGCATAGACCCCTTGGAGCATGACATCCGCTTTGTGGAGGATGATTGGGAGTCGCCCACCATCGGGGCCTGGGGCCTGGGCTGGGAGGTCTGGCTGGACGGCATGGAGGTGACCCAGTTCACCTATTTCCAGCAAGTGGGATCAGTGGACCTGGACCCCATCTGCGTGGAGCTTACCTACGGCCTGGAACGGATCGCCATGTACATCCAGCAGGTGGACAACGTCTACGACCTGGCCTGGAACCAAGAGGTCAAGTACGGCGACGTTCACCACAAGGGCGAGTGGGAGCATTCCACCTACAACTTCGAGGTGGCTGACATAGACATGCTCTGGAAGCTTTTCGAGCTCTATGAGAGCGAGGCCCAAAAGGTGCTTGCTCAAGGCCTGGTGCTGCCCGGATATGATTACTGCCTCAAATGCTCCCACACCTTCAACCTCCTGGAGGCCCGGGGCGCCATCAGCGTCACCCAGCGCACCGCCTACATCGCCCGCATCCGCAACCTGGCCCGCCGGGCCGCCGAGGCCTATGTAAATCAGCGCCAAGAGATGGGTCATCCCCTGAAGAAGGAGGTGGCCTGATGGCGGAACTCCTGTTCGAGATCGGCTGCGAGGAGATGCCGGCCCGTTTTATAAAGCCGGCCCTGGAGCAACTTCATAGGCTGGCCCAGGAACAGCTTAGCCAACACGGCCTTTTTGTTAAGGATTCCGAAGCAAAGACCTTGGGCACTCCCCGCCGCCTGGCCTTGCAGGTGTTTAACCTGGATCAGCGCCAGCCGGACAAGGAGGAGGTCTTTTTGGGCCCCCCGGTAAAGGCGGCCTATGACCAAGAGGGCAACCCCACCAAGGCCGCCCTGGGCTTTGCCAAGAGCCAGGGGGTGGAGGTCTCGGACCTGGAGGCCATGGACACGGAAAAGGGGGAGCGGGTTGGGGTGAAAAAGACCATCCCCGGCCGCCCGGCCCTGGAGGTGCTGTCTGAGTTGCTGCCCCGGCTGGTGTCCTCCCTCACTTTTCCCAAGACCATGCGCTGGGGGGCGGAGAAGTTTCTGTTCGCCCGCCCCATTCATTGGTTTTTGGCTCTTTGGGAAGGCCAGGTGATTCCCTTTGAGCTGGCGGACATAAAAAGCGGCGATCTCACCTATGGCCACCGCTTCATGTCCCCAGAGCCCATTGCTCTAAAAAGCGCCGCCGAGTATGTGGAGAAGCTGGGCCAGGCCCATGTCATCGTGGATCGGGAGGAGCGGCGCCGGCTGACCCAGATGGAGGTTGAGACCACCGCCCAGAAGGGGGGCGGCCGCCTGGTGCCTGATGACGAACTGATGGAAGAGGTCACCGACCTGGTGGAGCTGCCCGTGGCCTGCTGCGGCGCCTTTGACCAGGAGTTTCTAAAGGTGCCCCGGCCGGTGATCATCAGCGCCATGCGCGGGCACCAGCGCTACTTCGCCCTGGAGGACGATCAAGGCCGGCTTCTGCCCAAGTTCATCGCCGTGAACAACACCAGGCCCAAGAGCCTGGCTGTGGTCACCCGGGGGCACGAGAAGGTGCTGAGGGCCCGCCTGGCCGACGCCCGCTTTTTTCTGGATGAAGACGGCAAGCGCACCCTGGCCGACTGCCTGGAGGAGCTCAAAGAGGTCACCTACCATGCCAAGCTGGGCACCAGCTTTGAAAAGGTGGAGCGGTTCACCAAGTTGGCCCTTTACCTGGCCGATAGGCTGGGCCTGGATGAAAAGCAAAAGGGCCAGGTGGAGCGTGCCGCCCGGCTGTGCAAGTGCGATCTGGTCACCGAGATGGTGGGGGAGTTCCCGGACCTGCAAGGGGTGGTGGGCCGCGAGTACGCCCTCAGAGATAAGGAAGACCCGGAGGTGGCCGAAGCCATTGCCGAGCACTACATGCCCGCCTCGGCCGAGGCCGGGCTGGCCACAGGTATGGCCGGCGCCATCGTGGGCCTGGCCGACCGTTTGGACACCATCTGCGGCATGTTCGGCATAGGCCAGTCCCCCACCGGGGCAGCCGATCCCTATGGGCTCAGGCGGGCGGCCATCGCGGTAATCCGTACAGTCACCGAAAAAGAGCTGCCTTTGTCCCTGGAGGTTTTATTAGACGAGGCCCTGCAGGGCCTGAAAACAAAGCTGGAGAACCCCGCTCCGGAGATCAAACAGGAGGTTATCAAGTTCTTTGCCGCCCGTTTCCAGGGCCTTCTCACTGAGCTGGGGGTTCCCACCGACGTGGCCCAGGCGGTGCTGGCGGCCGGACTGGACGATCTGGCCGCTGTCAAGGGCCGGGCCCTGGCTCTGGCCCAGGTCAAGGAGACCCCGGAGTTCAAGCCCCTGGCCATCGGCATGAAGCGGGTGATGAACATCCTGCGTAAAGAGGCCCAGCAGGTGCCTGATTCCGAACCAGACCCGGCCCTGATGACCGAGCCCCAAGAAAAGGCCCTTTACGAGTCCTTCGGCGCCCTGCAGGCCCAGGCCCAGGACCGCTTCGCCCGGGGCGACTACCTGGGGTTCCTCCAGGGGGTGTCTGCCTTGAAGGGGCCTATTGACGAATTTTTCGATCATGTCCTGGTGATGGAAAAGGACGAGGCCCTGCGCAACAACCGCCTGGCCCTGCTCCAGCACATAGCCGCCTTGTTCGCGCAACTGGCCCAGTTCACCCATCTGCAGCTGGTGTAAGGCCCTTACCGGGCCCTCTGGCGGGCGTCAGGTGGGTGTGGTCTACAATTTGTGCAAATTACCTATCACCCGCTCCGTGGCCTGGGGCGGTGCCCCTCCCTTGGCGAAAGCGAACAAAGAATAGCGGGCCGATGCGGGCCGGGCGGATTCCCGGCGGTGGTGGAGGTTGTCAAACACCGCTTGCAGGGCCTTCTCCACCCCGGTTTCCCTTTTGAATCCGGACTCTTGGAAGCGGTTTTGCCACCACTGCCAGGTGGCCCAGGTCAGATGGCCGTGAATGGGCCAGCCCTCCCGGTCCACATGCAGCAAAGAAAAAAGCCCCTGGCCTTGGGCCTCCTGTTCCCAGCGCTCAAAGCATATCTTGTGCACGTCGCCGAACAAGGGGTCAGGGCCATAGGCGGGTATGTTGGCCAAGAGCCAGCCCCCGGGCCGGAGCAGCCCATGGCAGCGGACCAGGTAGGCGCCCAGCTTGTTGGGGTTCAAATGCTCAAAGATGTCCATACCCAGAATCAGGTCGTACTTGGGCTCCAGGTCCAGGTGCAGAAGGTCGCCGAAGTGGATATGACCCTTGGCCTGGGGGTGGCAAAGGGCCAGGGCCAGATGGCTTATCTCCACTCCCTCGGCCTGGACCCCGGCCTCCCGTAAAAGGCTGACCACCGCCCCGGAGGAGCATCCGATCTCCAGGCTGGTTTGGGGGGCGAACCCGCCCACTATTTGGGCGATGGTTTCTTTGTCTTGGTCAATACCCATCTCCCAACCACCGGGACGGTCATAATAACCGTGCCTGCTGATCATCTCCTCCAGCCAGTCGTAGTCCCCCGGTTGTCTGATCTCAAAGGTGAGGATCTCTTGGTCGGCAAGGATGCTGGGCGTCAGGAAATACTGGTCCGGCCGCACCTGACGCAGGTTGGGAAGCTGCACCAGGTGGGTGGGCGCCGCCTTGCGGCCCAGCAGCAGATCCCGGTATTCTTCGCTGGAGACGATCCTTTTAATGACCTCCAGGCGGGAGGCGCCTTTTTCCAAGGCGGTCAGGCAGCCCTTTTTGCCCTCAGCATCAGCCGGTCTTTGCAGGTAGAGTTGGTAGCATATCTCCACAAACTCATCCGCAGTGGGGCCGTTCTCCGGGTCCAGGGCTTTTTTTCCGGCCAGAAGGGAAAAATACTCGTCACTGCTGACCAGCTGTTTGATGACCTCGGTGCGGGGCATGCCCTGGGCCAGGTTTTTCAGGTGGGCCGCTTTGCCTCCGGGGTCGCTGCCCCGCCCCAGAAAAAGGCGGTAGGCCTCTTCCACAAACTCCTGGTCTGAAACAGGGCTGGAATCATCGAAAAGGTCTGGGGCCCGGAAGAGACTTTTGAGTCTCCGTATAAATGAGCGCAGGCGGCGCATTCTAAAAACTCCCAGCAAGCCTTACGGCCAAGCCGCTGAGTCAACAAAAAACAGCTTGTCTATGAACCAGTTCTTTATAGCAGGTTCCCGGTCCTCAGGCCAGAGAACTCCCCAGGCGCAGCAACCCCACGGGCTTTGGTTTCAGCTCTGCCCGGGGCTTTATGCTCAGTGCTCCATAAAGGGGCTGCCCAAAAACCTTATGAAAGCAGGCACCAGATCCTGGCCGAACTGCGCGCTCATGGACTCGATGAGCTGGTTGGCGGCCTGGTAGGGGGATTGGGGGTCATGG
>JASFOZ010000020.1:0-19355 GCA_050116255.1 Desulfarculaceae bacterium | reverse complement strand
GGCATGGCCATGGGAGCCTTAGTTCCATTAACGATACACAATGTTGTCAAGGGTGAATTCAAATGTGTCGGGATAGGGGCCGGCGCCGTTTCCGGTTATCACAATATCCGCACTGGCGATGCCGTTTAAAGGAATGCCGGTGATGTTATTGAGCGAGTCAAGCGAAACGGTTTGCCCTTCCTGGACCGAGGACCCGGTCGCTATCCAGATGACCGGATTAAAGAGGAAGGCCTCCGCCTGCCCTGGCGACATCTGTGATTCAGTGGCCAACAGCTTGTCGTCTTTATAAATGTTGGCGTCTACTGAGCCTGTCTCCAGGCTGTTGCTCATCTCGAAGCGGGCGGGGCTGGATGTCGTCCCGGTATTGATGATGTTGTCTCCGGTTTCATCCCTGACAAAACTGAATACCTGACCAGTTGTTACATCTATCCGCCGGGTAGTGTAGCCGTAAGTGTCGCTGAAACCGGCCTGCATGGAGGAGATGAAGGTGAAGGGATGAGTGCCTTGCTTGATACTTTTCACCACCTTCCAGGCCACGGCTGAGTCATTATCAGCAGAGGCGGAGTTGAGCTGAAACAAAACCACCTCAAGGTTGTCTATGTGTTCTGTATTGTCGACGAGGTTCAGGACGGCGCTCTCTTGGTAGATGCCGTCATCAAAGAACAGAGAGGCGCTTTCAAAGCTCTCCGGCGGCGGCGTACCTAATATCTCCACCTGCGCGCTGACACTGTCTCCGTCTGCTTGAACCTCATGCACCACAAACTGATAGGTCTTCAGTTCCGAGCCGTTTTTTACAGAAAGGGATGACACCAGATCCACCTTGTAAAAGGCCCCGCCCTGGTCCCAAAAAGGCCAAAACTCCTCCAAGGCCAGATGATCGGCATAGCGGGATTGCTCCAAATAACGGGTTGCGTATGAGGTAAGGCCGTTTAGGGTGAGCACTCCGTCCGCGTAGGTTCCTGAGTCGCCGGACAGGATGTAGGAGTAATCCAGGTCAGTGACATAAACCTGATCGCCTGCCAGACAGGGGGCTCCTCCGGCAAGACCGCCGGCCCAGGCAAGCACCAACATAGCCCCAAGAAGAACTTTGGCACGGTGTTTCATTTCATCTCCAATTGCACGGCTATGGTTCCGCTACCCACATTATCAGCCCGTTGCTGCCTCTTGGCGTCGGTTGGAGCCCTCCGGGGTGATCAGGGCAGCCTGGGTTATGCTTGCAGGCTGACTGCCCTTTATATCCCCTCAGGGACTGCATCGCGCCCAATCCATATTAGCGGCTCATCTGCTCAAAGTCAGTGTTTTTTGCTTAACTCCTCATTGTTTAGGCTCAGCAGCACCAACCGCCCTTGGGCGCGCTAGGGTGATTTTTTTGACGAAAAAACCTGAGAGGGCGTGAAGGCCTCTCACACGTGGCCCCGCACCTTGGTGTGAATGTGTAAGACAGGGCCAAGGAAATCAGGCGCTTCTATGTGCAGGTGGAACATCGCCCTGGATCAAGGACCTCGGGTTTGTCATGCCGCCTGAACCTGGAAGGTCGGGATGGTGTTTTTTGGCCAAGCGGCGATAGGCCTTGGCTATCTCTGAGCCGCTGGCGCTCCGGGGTATGTTCAATACCCGGTATAGGTCTTTTACCGCCATTGCCGGGCTGGGGAATAGGCAAGGGCCCCGGCCTTGGCAGAGGCTATTGGGGCCCTTGATCTTAGGCGGTTTTCACCTCTATTTTTTGTGGCCGGGCCTTGGCCGCCTTGGGCAATACCAGCCTGAGTTCGCCGTTTTTCAGTTTTGCCTCGATCTTGTTGCGGTCTATGGCCTGGCCCAAGGTGAATTGGCGCCAGTAGCGGCCAGAGGTGAACTCTTCCATAAGCGGGGTGAGGCCTGGGTCAGAGTCCGGCTTGACATCCCCTTCCAAAGTGAGGGTGTCTTCCTCCAAACGGATGGTCAGGTCCTTTTTGTCCACTCCGGGCATATCCGCCAAAAGCACCAGCTCGTTCTCAGTCTCGTATATGTCCACCGGAGGAGCGAAGACCGGCGAAGTCTTGGTGTGTTCAGCGGCGGCAGCCTGGGTATCGTCTCTGCGCACTATTTCAGCCATGATAATCCCCCTTTCTAAAGAGCCTGCACCGTTATCTGGCGGGGCTTGGCCGCTTCGGCCTTGGGCAGGGTGATATGCAAGACGCCGTTTACATTTTTGGCCTCTACCTTATCGGCCTGCACCTCGCTGGGCAGTCCGATCACCCGGTTGAATGCGGTAATGGGCCTTTCCTTGCGGTGAAAACGGACGCCCGCCTCTGCCTTGGCTGGTTTGCGTTCGCCTTGCAGGGACAGGCTTTTGCCCACCACCGAGACGTTGATGTCCTCGGACGCCACCCCGGGCAGCTCTGCTGTGACCACAAACTTGTCGCTGTCTTCGCTGACGTTTATCAAGGGGAGGACTCCCGCGGCCAGGGGCGGTTCAAAATCGCCGGAAACACTTCCCATAACCCGGCCCATTTCCTGGCGCAGGCGGTCCATCTCCGACATCGCGCTCCGCCAGGAGCGGAAAGGATACAAAGACCTGGTTAGCAACATGATTTTCCTCCTTACTTAGGGTTCGATTTTACATGATGCCTGGCCAGGGCCTGATTCCTAACTAATTGATATATCATGCATTAAAAGCCTGGTGTCTTTTAAGGTAATCACGGCGGAATCAAAGTCAATATGCTGCCGGGAAAAATTTTGTGCATATTGCATGTCCGTGAGGCTGTTATACTCGGCAGGCTGTTTTCAAGCACCTGCCTCGGTTTTTGACCTTAGGTGTGTTTATCTGGTTGCCGTTTAGGCCGGAACGGGTGGCGGCTGCCGCGGAGAGGCAAAAAAAATAACAAAGGCCTTGCAATTACGGCACTAAATGATTAGACAAGTTATGTCAGCACGCAGTGACCGCTGGTGCTGGTTTCTTTTCGGGGGCCAGGCAGCCCCCCAGATGAAAAGCAAAGAAATTGTTTCCCGCTTCTCCAGCACCTTGGGGAAGAGGAGTTGTCTGCAATGAGACTGCAAAGCGACACCAGGAGGAAGACGATGAAACGTTGGCTTGGCTACGGGGTGGTAATGGTTATAGTCCTGGCGCTGGCCGCGCCGGCATTGGCGGCTCAGGCCAAAGACCGCAAGGACAAACCCGCCCGTGGGATTGTGGCAGCGCTGAAGTACCCCGGCATTTCAGTCAGCCCTGGAGAAAAGGTCAGGGTGGACTTGGTGGTCAAGAACCTGGGCCGCTCCAACGAAACCCTTCTCTTTAAGGTCAAGGAGGCCCCTGCTGGTTGGCAGGCCTATTTCCGGAGCTTCGGCAACAACATCACCGGGATCTTCGTACCCGAAGATGAGGAATACACCATCGATTTCGTGGCCGAAGCCAAGGGCAAGAATAAAATTAAACCGGGCACCTACAAGTTTGTGGTCCTGGCCCAGACCCGTGACGGCCAGATAAAGCACACCTCCACTCTGAGGGTGGAGGTGGTGGCCAAGGAAAAGGCGGGCAAGGATATTGAGTTGAACACCTCGTATCCGGTGCTGCGCGGGCCCTCGGACGCCAAATTCGAGTTTTCCCTGGACGTGAAAAACAACTCGGGCAAGGACCGCATCTTCAACCTCTCGGCCCAGGCCCCTCCTGAATGGGATGTGTCTTTCAAGCCCGCCTATGAGCAGAAGCAGATATCTTCCTTGCAGATCAAGGCGGATCAGTCTTCCTCAGTGGGTGTGGTCATAACCCCGCCGCGCGACGCCAAGGTGGGACGCTACCCCGTCAAGGTCCAGGTCAAGACGCCCACGGCATCCGCCGCCACCGAGCTGAGCGTGGTCTTGACCGGCACTTACAAACTCAAGGCCATCACCCCCACCGGCCTGTTGTCTCTGTCCACCCAGGTCGGCGAGCCCGCCACGGTCTCCCTTTATGTGCGTAACGAGGGCTCGGCGCCCCAGCAACAGATTTCTTTTTTGAGCTTCAAGCCGGAGAACTGGAAGGTCGAGTTCAAACCGGAAAAATTACAGAACTTAAAACCAGGTGAGTTCAAGCAGGTAGAGGCCACCATCACCCCGGCGGGCCAGGCCCTGGTGGGTGACTATTCCGTGGCTTTGAGCGCTCAGGGCGAGAAGGCTAATTCCGATATAGAGCTGCGGGTAACGGTCAAGGCGTCCTCAGCCTGGGGCTGGATCGGGGTGGCCATAATAATATTGGTCCTGGGCGGGCTGGCCTTCACCTTCCGGAAACTGGGCAGGCGGTAATCATGGCTACGGTCATCAAGACCCAAGAACTCACCAAGGTCTACGGCACCCAGGCGGCGGTTGACAATCTGAGCATCTCCGTGGACTCGGGCGAGATATTCGGTTTTCTGGGGCCCAACGGCGCCGGCAAGACCACCACCCTCTTGATGCTCTTGGGGTTGACCGAGCCCACCTCTGGCCAGGCCCAGGTGTTGGGCCTGGATCCGGTGCGCGATCCCTTGGGGGTCAAGCGTCAGGTTGGTTATTTGCCGGAAAATATGGGCTTTTACGGAGACCTCACCGCCAGGGAGAATCTGGCCTTTGTGGCCCGGCTGAACCGGTTTCCCGAGGCCGAGATAGCCTCAAGGGTGGAATCAACCCTGGAGACCGTAGGGCTGACCTCAGAGGCGGACAAGCTGGCCGGGGCCTATTCCCGGGGCATGCGCCAGCGGCTGGGTATTGCCGAACTTTTGGTGAAAGAGCCTCAACTGGTTTTTTTGGATGAGCCCACCCTGGGCCTTGACCCGGAAGGCATCAACAAGATGCTCGATTTGATCACGTCCTTGAGCAAGGAGCGGGGCATCACTGTGCTCCTTTCCTCCCATCTGCTCCATCAGGTGCAGCGCATCTGCAACCGGGTGGGGATTATGATCCAGGGGCGCATGGTGGCTTCCGGGCCCATTGACCAGCTGGCTGAGCAGACCTTCGGCCAAGGCCAAGAGACCTTCACCTTGGAAGACGTTTACATGCGCTATTTTACGGAGGCCTGATAGCATGGGGACCATATTCCGCAAGGAGCTAGCCGATCATTTCAGCTCGGCGCGTTTTGCCATTCTTATTTCTTTGATAGCCATGGTGTCCCTTGTCACCACCTATATGGTGGGGGCGGACCTCAAGGAACAGCTGGCCGGGCACGCCATACCCAAATTAGTCTTTTTGATGCTGTTCACTTCTTCGGGCAGTTTTTTTTCGCTGACCCAATTCATCGCCTTTTTCGGCCCCCTCATCGGGCTGGTCCTGGGATTTGACGCGGTCAACCGCGAGCGCAACAGCGGCACCTTGTCCAAACTGCTATCCCAGCCCATCTACCGTGATGCGGTGATCAACGGGAAGTTCTTTGCCGGAGTTGCCACCGTATCCATCATGCTCACGGCCTTGGTTCTGCTCATATCCGGCCTGGGGCTGGTTATGTTGGGCGTGGTGCCGGGCGTGGAAGAGGTGGCCCGCCTGATGGTCTATCTGGTGGTTTCCATCTTTTACATCTCGTTTTGGCTGGGCGTTTCCATTTTGTTCTCCATCATATTCCGCAGCACCGCCTCTTCGGCCCTGTCCGCCTTGGCCCTGTGGATTTTCTTTGGTTTCTTCATTGCCTTTGGGGCCAGCCTTATAGCCAATACCCTGGCCCCGGTGGAGAATCCCAAGGATTTAGATCAGGTGGTATTCAATGCCGAGGTTACCAAGGGGGTCAGCCTGGTCTCGCCGGTGGTCCTGTACTCAGAGGCCACCTCCACCATCATGGATCCTTTCCGCAAGACCACCAAAAGCATGGTGCTTGCCGGACGTTATGAACAGGCGTCCATGGCGCGCTTTCAGAACCCCTTGCCCCTGGGCCAATCGGTGCTGGTGGTGGTGCCTTATCTAACCACCCTTTTGGCCATCACCTTCATATGCTTCGGAGTCTCGTATCTGACTTTCATGCGCCAGGAGATTCGCTCGGTTTAGACTCCCAACCACAGAAACAAAGAAACTTATCTCATAACAGCGGCCGGCTTGGGGATGCTCCCCCAGCCGGCCGCTGCCCGTCAGGCGGCTAACCCGTTTTTGCCATGGCTTTTCAGCGAAGGTCTCTAAAGGGCTGCACCTTGAAATTCCTTTTGGTTTTCACGTTTGCACAAGTTTGATAAAATTTAAGAAAATAATGCCTAAACAAATTGTGAGTGACTGACATATACTGGTTGGTGTTATAAGGGATTATTAGGAAAGAAACTCAACAGCGGGCGCAAGAACCCAGTATGGATCTGGATCTGGGCACCTGATTGAACCTTCCGTTATCCCCTCTCCAAGCCCTCTCGGATGATTGTCCAGCCCGTTATCATCAACAGACTATTCTTCTAGCCTGTACAACAGCCCGCTTTGAAACCCAATCGGCAACTGCGCCCTAATACGGCCTGAATTAGTGCTTTGGATGAACGAATCCAAGTAACCAGGGAGTGGATCGTTAAAACTGGAGGGCCCAAAAGGGGAGAGGCCGATTGATGGCAAAGACGGTACTGGTGGTGGACGACGACCTGGATCAGCGCAACTACCTGGCCACGGTGTTGGACAGCGCCGGCCTGCAAGTCCAGGTGGCTGAGAATGGCGAGTCAGGCATGGCCAAAGTGCGCCAAGGGCCGCCGGCCCTGGTCACCCTGGACGTAATGATGCCCAAGGAGAGCGGGGTCAGGATGTACCGCGAGCTTAAAGCAGACCCTGAGCTGAGCCGGATACCGGTGCTGATCATCTCCGGTCTGGCCCAAAAGACCTTTTTGCATACCCAGGGGGCCTTGGACCAAAAGGAGGGCGCGGAAACACCCCCTCCTGATGGCTACATAGAAAAACCGGCTGAACCTGAAGAGCTGCTGGCGGAAGTCAAAAGGCTCATGGGGTGAAAGGAAAGGCTGTGCAAGAAACCGGGACTCTCAGGCCAAACGGCCCGGCTGATGCAGCCCTTGAAGACGGAGCGGCGGCAGGTCAAGAGGTGAAGCCGCCGGGCCAGGCCATCCGGCCCCATAGCCGTTTTATGGAAAAGGCAGAGGCTAAGAGCGGCGTCAACATCGGCTCTTGCTACGGCTGCAAGAAGTGCTCCAATGGCTGTCCGCTCACCTTTGCCATGGACCTGCATCCTTACCAGGTGGTGCGTTACGCCCAGTTGGGCCTGGTGGAGAGGCTGGAAGATTGCCGCACCATCTGGGTCTGCGCCGCCTGCCAGACCTGCCTGACCCGCTGTCCCAATGAAGTGGATCTGCCCCGGTTCATGGATTATCTCAAAGAGACCGTGGTCAAAAAGGGCGGGACCGTGGAGGAAGAGCGGGTGCTGCTGTTCCACCAATCTTTTCTCAAGGAAGTCAGGCGCTGGGGGCGGGTCTTTGAAGGCGGCCTGATGACCCGCTACCTGCTCAAGTCCGGCGGCGCCTTTGGCCCGGAGGCTCTGAAAAACGCCCGCCTGGGCCTGACCATGTTCAAAAAGGGCCGCTTGAAGCTGTTGCCAACGCGCATCAAGGACCGCGCCTGGCTCAAGGCCCTGTTTCGGGATTAGGGAGGCGCAGGCTTGCAAGTAAGCTATTATCCCGGCTGCTCTCTGGAGGCGACCGCCCGGGACTATGCCGAGTCAGTGGCCGGCGTGGCCGGGCTTTTGGATATCGAGCTTGTGGAGCTGCCCGGCTGGAACTGCTGCGGAGCCACCGCCGCCCACAGCCTAAACCACAAGGCCAGCCTGAATCTGGCCGCCCGCAACTTGGCCCTGACCCAGGGAAGGCCCCAGCCCTTGGTGGTGCCCTGCTCCCTTTGCTTCAACCGCCTCAAGACCGCCCAGCATGAAATACTTCAGGACCCCGGGCAACTCACACCTGAGATCGCCGCCATGGGCGATGACTGGGCCGGGGTGGAGGTGGTGGAGCTTAATGGCTTTTTGTCATCTGCCCAGATGATCGCCAGGTCAGAGGAGGCTCAGGTGCAGAGGCTGGAGGGCCTAAGGCCGGTGGTCTACTACGGCTGCCAGGGCCAGCGCCCGCCCAAGGTCACCGGCCATCCCCAGGCGGAAAACCCCCAGGGCCTGGACCGCCTTTTGACTGCCTTGGGCGCCCAGGTGCGGGATTGGCCTTTTAAGACCGACTGCTGCGGGGCCAGCCATGCCGTGGCCCGGCCGGACATCGTGCACACCCTGGTGGCCCGGCTATATGAGCGGGCCCTGGCCGAAGAGGCCAATTGCATAGTCACCGGCTGCCAGATGTGCCAGGCCAACCTGGACATGTATCAGGATGAGATCGCCCAAGGCATGGACGCGGACGTGTATCTGCCCGTGTTCTACTTCACCGAGCTTTTGGGCATTGCCTTGGGTCACCCCCAAGCAAGCAAATGGCTGGGCAGGCACCTGGTCAATCCCAAGGCCCTGCTATCTGAAACCGGCGTTGCCCCCCAAGTCTGGGAGCGGTTATGAGTTCTGTCCGTCCGGCAACCCAGGCAAGCAAAACCTCGGGCGCGGTGTGCGTGGCCGGTGCCGGCATCGCCGGCATGCAGGCCGCCCTGGATATGGCTGAGTCCGGATTCCTGGTCTACCTGGTGGAGAAGAATATCAGCATCGGCGGCATCATGGCCCAACTGGACAAGACCTTCCCCACCAATGACTGCTCCACTTGCATGATCTCTCCCAAGCTGATCGAGGTGGCCTCCAACCCCAACATAAAGATCATCTCCCGGGCCGAGATCCTGGGCATCGAGGGCGAGCCCGGAGACTTCACCCTGAGCCTGCACAAGGCCCCTCGGTTTATAGACGAGGATGTCTGCTCCGGCTGCGGGGAGTGCATCAAGGTCTGCCCGGTGGAGGTGCCGGCGGACTTTAACCAGGGCCTGAACCGGCGCAAGGCCATATACCGCCACTTTCCCCAGGCCATACCCAGCGCCTTTGCCATTGATAAAAAGGGCACCAGCCCCTGCAAGGCGGCCTGTCCCGCCAATGTCAGCGCCCAGGGCTACGTGGCCCTCATCGCCCAGGGCCGTTTCCAAGAGGCCCTGGCCTTGGTGCGCCAGGAGAACCCCTTGCCCGCCATATGCGGCCGGGTCTGCACCCATCCCTGCGAGACCTCCTGCTCCCGGGGCGAGGTGGATCAGCCCATCGCCATCCGGGACCTGAAGAAGTTCATCGCCCAATGGGAGGTGGACCGGGGTGAAATGGACCTGCCCCAAGCAGCGCCAAAAAAGCCGGAGAAGGTGGCCATCGTGGGATCAGGGCCAGCCGGCCTGACCGCAGCCTATTACCTGGCCCTGAAGGGATATCAACCCTTCATATTCGAGGCCCTGCCCCAGGCCGGAGGCATGCTGCGGGTGGGCATACCCGCCTACCGGCTGCCCCGGGAAATCCTGGACTACGAGATTGACTACATAAAGGCCCTGGGGGTGGAGATCAAACTAAACACGCCGGTGGGCCCGGAAATGACCCTGGAAAGCCTCAAGGCCCAGGGTTATGAGGCGGCTTTTGTGAGCGTGGGCGCTCATGAGGGCCTGAGGCTGGGGGTGGAAGGGGAGGACCTGCCCGGGGTGCTGTCTGGGGTGGAGTTTTTGCGCGACGCCGCCTTGGGCCGGGCCCAGTGCCCCGGCCAAAGAGTGGCGGTCATCGGCGGCGGCAATGTGGCCCTGGACGCCGCCCGCACTGCCCTGCGCCTGGGCTCTGAAGAAGTGACCATCCTCTACCGCCGCACCCGCCAGGAGATGCCCGCCTACGAGGAAGAGGTGGAGGAGGCCCTGGAAGAAGGCATCAAGATCGAATACCTGGCGGCCCCGGTCCGCATGCAGGCCCAGGAGGGGGCGCTCTCCGGGGTGGAGGTCATCCGCATGGAGCTGGGCGAGCCGGATGAATCCGGCCGCCGCCGTCCTCTGCCCATTGAAGGCTCAGAGTACATCCTGCCTGTTGACGGGCTGCTTTCCGCCATTGGCCAACAGCCTGATCCCGGCTTTTTGATTGCCGCCCCCGGCCTGGATGCAGACCGGCGCGCCCGCCTCTTTGTGGACCCCCTTACCCTGCAGACCAACGTGCCCTGGGTGTTTGCCGGCGGCGACGCCGTGACCGGGCCGGCCACGGTGGTTGAGGCCATTGCCGCCGGCAAGGAGGCGGCCGAGTCCATACACCGCTTTATCCAGGGCGAGGATATGCGGGCCGGCCGCGAGCCTGAGCTGGCCCAGGCTACGGTGGACAAGGCCGGGCTGGAGAAGCTGGCCCGCAAGCGGCCGCCCATGCGCGAACCCGGGCTGCGCAAGCAGGACTTTTCCGAGGTGGTGGGAGTGTTTGCAGAAGGGGACGCCGTGGCCGAGGCCCAGCGCTGCCTGGCCTGCGGCATCTGTTCGGAATGCTATCAATGCCTGTCCGTGTGCCAGGCCGGGGCCATACGCCATGACATGGAGCCGGAGGATATCGAACTCAAGGTGGGCGCCGTGGTCTTGGCCCCGGGATTCAAGCCCTTTGACGCCGGGGAAAAGCCTGAGTACGGCTATGGCCGCTATCCCAATGTGCTCACCAGCCTGGAGTTTGAGAGGATCCTCAGCGCCAGTGGTCCCTTTGGCGGCCATGTGCAGAGGCCCTCTGACGGAGGGGAGCCCAAACGGGTGGCCTGGATACAGTGCGTGGGCTCCCGGGACGCCAGCATTGGCCGGGATTACTGCTCCTATGTCTGCTGCATGTACGCCACCAAACAGGCCATCATCGCCCAGGAGCACGTGCCCGGGCTGGAGGCCACTATCTTTTTCATGGACATCCGGGCCCAGGGCAAGGGCTTTGACCGTTACTATGAACGGGCCAAGAACGAGCAGGGCGTGCGCTATGTGCGCTCCATGATCTCCCGGGTCATTGCGGAGCCGGGCACCGGCAACCTGCAGATTCAATACTTTGACCAGCACGATAGGTTGCAGGAAGAGACCTTTGATCTGATTATCCTCTCGGTGGGGTTGGTGGCGAACCCAGAGGGCGTGGAGCTGGCCCGGCGCCTGGGCGTGGAGACCGACCGTTTTGGTTTCGCCGCCCGCAGCGACCTGAACCCCATGGCCACCTCCAAAGAAGGCATCTTTGTGTGCGGAGCCTTTCAGGCCCCCCGGGACATTCCCGACACCGTGATGCAGGCCAGCGGGGCGGCGGCAGAGGCCGGGGCCCTCTTGGCCCCAGGCCGGGGCACAGAGATCACCGTGACCGAGTACCCACCGGAGAGGGCGGTTGCCGGGGAAGAGGCTCGGATCGGGGTCTTTGTCTGCCATTGCGGCATCAACATCGGCAGCGTAGTGGATGTGCCCGGGGTGGTGGAGTATGCCCGCAGCCTGCCTGGGGTTGCCCTGGCTGAGGAGTATCTGTTCACTTGCTCCACTGATTCCCAGGAGAAGATGACCGAGATCATTAAGGAGAACAACCTGAACCGGGTGGTGGTGGCATCCTGCAGCCCCCGCACCCATGAGCCCCTGTTTCGGGCCACTCTGCAAAAGGCCGGACTCAATCCCTATCTGTTCGAGATGGCCAACATACGCGACCAGTGTTCCTGGGTGCATGCCGGCGACCACGCCGCGGCCACGGAAAAGGCCAAGGACCTGGTGCGCATGTCCACGGCCCGGGCCCGTTTCCTGGCGCCCTTGCGCCAGTTCCCGGCGCCGGTGGAGCAGAGCGCCGTGGTGGTGGGCGGCGGCGCCGCAGGCATGACCGCGGCCCTGACCCTGGCGGAGCAGGGCTTTTTCACCCATCTGATCGAAAAGAGCGGCCAGCTGGGGGGCATGGCCCTGAGGCTGCACCGGACCCTGGAGGGCTTTGAGGTGCAAACGCACCTGGCCCAGCTGATAGACCAGGTGACCCACAACGGGCTGATAAAGGTGCATCTGAACACTGAGGTCAAAAAGACCTCCGGTCATGTAGGCCAGTTTGTAAGCCGCATCAGCGGCGGCGAGCAGATTGAGGAGATTCGCCACGGCGCCTTGATCGTGGCCACCGGCGCCCAGGAGTACCAGCCTGGGGAATACCACTTTGGCTCGGACCAGCGGGTGCTCACCCAGCTGGCCCTGCATGAGGAGCTTTACACTGCCGAAAACCCCCTGGATGGGGTGGAGCGAGTGGTCATGATCCAGTGCGTGGGCTCGCGCACGGACGAGCATCCCTATTGCAGCCGCATCTGCTGCTCAACGGCGGTGGGCAACGCCCTGCGCATCAAGGAGCTAAAGCCCGAAGCAGAGGTGACCATCCTTTTCCGGGATATACGCACCTTTTCCCTCAAAGAACTCTATTACAAACAGGCTCGGGACCTGGGGGTGCGCTTCATCCGCTTCGACCCGGACGAGCCCCCGCAAGTAAGCCCAGAGGAAGGGGCCATCCTGGTACGAGTGAAAGACCAGATTTTGGGCGAGTATATTGAGCTGGAGGCCGAGCGCCTGGTCCTCAGCGCCGCGGTGCGCCCCCGGGAGGATGCCGGGAGCCTGGCCGGGGCCTTGAAGATTCCCTTTGATGCTGACGGCTTCTTTATGGAGGCCCATCTCAAGCTGAGGCCGGTGGACTTTGTCAATGCCGGCTTCTTTTTGGCCGGCATGGCACATGGCCCCAAATTCCTGGAGGAGTCTCTGACCCAGGCCAAGGCCGCTGCCGGCCGGGCGGCCACCATCCTTTCCCAGGATCAGATGATGGTGGGCGGCGAGGTGGCGGTGGTGGATGCCGAGCGTTGCGTGGCCTGCCTGACCTGTGTGCGTACCTGCCCCTACGGCGTGCCCCAGCTCAACCAAGAGGGGGTGGTGTATATCGATCCCGCAGCCTGCCACGGCTGCGGCAACTGCGCCTCGGCCTGCCCCCGCAAGCTGATACAGGTGCAGCATCATACTGACCAGCAGATACTGGCCAAGGCAACCGCTGTCTAGGAGCCGGGGGTTGTGATGAACAGCAGATTCGAGCCCAAGATTGTGGCCCTTATATGCACCTATTGCACCTATACCGCCGCGGACATGGCCGGGTCCATGCGCCTGCAATACCCATCCAATGTGCGCGTGGTCAAGCTTTTGTGCACGGGAAAGGTGGATGTCCTCTACCTGTTGGAGTGCTTTGAAGCCGGGGCGGACATGGTCATGGTCAGCGGCTGCGAGATAGGGGACTGCCATTTTCTGGAGGGCAACCTCAGGGCCAAGGAGCGGGTGGCCCATGCCAAGACCCTGCTGGACGAGGTCGGCCTAGGCGGGGACCGCCTGGAGATGTTTCATATCGGCGCCTCCGATGCGCCCAAATGGGCTCAGGCGGTGGAGATGATGACGCGCCGCGCCCTGGAGCTAGGCCCCAATCCCTTACGGGCAAGGCCAGGGGCGGCGGCTGCCGCACAGGCACAGGAGAGCAGACCATGATAGTGGCGGAGCGCAAGCCCTTTGACGAGATCGACCAGGCGGTGCAGGGGTTCCGGCGGGTGCTGGTGGTGGGATGCGGCACCTGTGTGGCCGTATGCCTGACCGGCGGCGAAAAGGAAGCCGGCATCTTGGCCGCCCAACTGGATATCTCCTCTAGGCTCAAGGAGCGGGACCAGGTGTTTACCACCGCCTGTGTGGAGCGCCAGTGCGACCGGGAGTTTCTGGATGAGCTGGCCGAGCCGGCCATGGAGTGTGACGCCATGCTCTCATTGGCCTGCGGCGCGGGCATCCAGTTCTTGGCCGAGCGCTACCCCCAGGTGCCGATTATCGCCGGGGTGAATACGTCCTTCATCGGCGTGAATCAGGATGTGGGGGTTTGGGAGGAGAAATGCCGCGCCTGCAACCAGTGCCTGCTCACCTTGACCGGCGGCATATGCCCGGTATCCCTCTGCCCCAAGTCCATGCTCAACGGACCTTGCGGGGGCACTGAGGATGGGCGCTGCGAGACCGACTCCAGCCGGAATTGCGTTTGGTCCTTGATCTATGAGCGCCTTGAGGGAACCGGCCGCCTGCAAAACCTGCTTGAGGTGCAAGCGCCCAGGGATTTCTCCGGACACAACCTGCCCGGCAGGCTTACGCATCCGGCCTATGTGCGGAGGTACACCACTGATGACTGATTTTGAAAAGGCCCTGGCGGAAAAGGATTTCATAATCACGGTGGAGCTGGACCCGCCCAGGGGTACGGATCTGGGGCCTTTTCGGGAACTGGCCTCGCGCCTGGCCCCCAAGGCCGACGCCTTGGTGGTCTCTGACAACAGCGGGGCCAGGCTGCATATGAGCCCGGTGACCGCCTGCTCGGCCTTGAAGCAGGACGCCCAGGCGGAGGTGATACTGACCCTGACCTGCCGGGACCGCAACCGCCTGGCCTTGAGCAGCGAGATGCTCGCCGCCGCCGCTGCCGGCATCGGCAACCTGCTTTTGGTCAGCGGCGACTTCATCAGCCTCGGCGATCATCCCCAGGCCAAGCCGGTCTATGACCTGGACTCAATTCAGGCCCTGCAACTGGCAATGGCCTTGGCTCAGGGCCGGGACCTGGGCGGGGGTGAGCTTACAGGGGCGCCGCTTTTTTTTGTGGGCGCCTCCTTCGCGCCCAATGCCAATCCCTTGCCGCCCCAGATGCTCAAGACCAACAAGAAGCTGGGGGCTGGGGCCCGGTTTTTGGTGAGCAAGCCCATAGGGGAGCTTGATCCCTTGCAAAAGGCCCTGGAACAAATTCAGGGCAAGCAGGTGCCGGTGTTGGCAGGGGTGGAGCTGGATGCACAAGGGAAACCCGAAAATGTGGCGCAGCTGGTGCAGCAGATCCGCCAGAGCGGATTGGTTGCCGGCGTCCACCTCAGCGCTCCGGCTGATCCTAAGCAACTGCCTGAGCTATTGGACCAGTGCGCCGGCTAAGAAAGAGCCGCCTGATATATAGGCGGGTAAAGGCATTGATAGAGGAATCGAAACAAGGAAGTCACTTTGGTCCTGGCACCTAAAAAAGCCCTGGTTCTGGGGGGAGGCATCGCCGGCGTGACTGCGGCCTTGAGCCTGGCCCGTGCCGGAGTGGGCGTGGATCTGGTGGAAAAGGACGACTTCATCGGCGGGTATGCCGCCTCTTTGGCCTGCAAGGCCCTGGACCAATGCCAGAAATGCAACGGCTGCCTGGCCGAAGCCCGCTTGCGCCAGGCGCTGGTGCATGCGGACATCAAAATCCACCGCCGCGCCACTCTCGCCAGCCTGAGTCAGCAGGGGCGGGGCTTTAAGGCCATGCTGACCCAACAGCCTGCCTACATAGATCCTGCTGAATGCACCCTGTGCGGGCTTTGCCTCCAGGAATGCCCCATGGCTGAGGAAGGGGCCATACGCCGCTCCCCTCTGCCCTTTGACCAGACCCGTTTGGCCATTGACCCTGAGGTGTGCCTTTATTTCAAGGACCGTAAGTCAACCCTGTGCAGGGACGTATGCCCAGAGGAGGCCATCGACTTCCGCCAGGAACCCCGGGAGCTGGTTCTGGAGGCGGACGTCCTGGTGCTGGCCACGGGCTACCGGCCCTATGCCGCTCAAAAGAGGGAGCGCCTGGCCTATGGCCGGGTGCCCAACGTGATAACGGGCATGGAGCTGGAGGCCATGCTCCGCCGCCATGGCAGGGTGCTCCGGCCCAGCGATGGGATCGAACCCCGGCGGGTGGCCTTTATCCAGTGCGTGGGGTCGCGGGACCGGCAGGGCCATAACTACTGCTCCCGGGTGTGCTGCGCCTATGGCCTGCGCCTGGGGCGCACCCTAAGGCACCGCTTCGGCGCCGAGGTGAGCATATTCTACATGGACTGGCAGAGCTTTGGGCACGATTTTGACCGTTTTCTGGATCAGGCCAGAGAAGAACTGGAGCTTATCCGGGCCATGCCCTATGACGTAAGCCGGGGCCAGGACGGCGAGGTGAAACTTAGCTATCAGGCCCAGGCCGGCCAGGCCCTGGAAACCAGGGCCTATGACCTGCTGGTCCTCTGCGTGGGCATAACCCCGGGGGAGGACAATGCCGGCCTGGCCCAGACTATGGATACCGGGCTGAACCAGCACGGTTTTTTACTATCTTCGCCAAGCCGTGGGGTCTTTGTGGCCGGGACCGCCGGCCGGCCTCTGGATGTGGCGGAAACTGTGGCCCAGGCCGGACGGGCGGCCCAGGAGGCCCTGCACTACCTGGAGGAGAATTAAGATGGCCGCTCCCGCCAGGTCAGCGGTTTTCCTTTGCCGGGGCGGCAGCACCAGGGCCGGGTCTTTGCAATACAAGAGGCTGCGCTGGACCGCTGAAGCAAACGCCCAGGGCGCTCCGGTGTTCGAGATAACCCAGGCCTGCCAGGCTGAGGGCGTAAGCGCCATCATGGCTAAGGTCAAGGAGCACAACCTGAGCTCATTCATTCTGGGGGCCTGCCCCCTGGCCGGGGCAGCCGGACCCTTGGCCCAGCAGATGCTGGCCGCGGGCATGGACCCCGAGGCCGTGGTGCACCTGGACCTGTGCCAGTTGCCTGAAGGCGAAAGGGATATGTGCCAGGTCAGCGGCGAGGCCCAGGCCTTGCTCTGCCAGGCCTTGGCAGCCCAGGCCGGGCGTCAGGAGGTGGAGCTGGAGGTACGGGAGGTATGCACCCGCGTCCTGGTGCTGGGGGAGGGGTTGGCGGCCCTGCTTACGGCCCGGGTCCTCATGGACAGCGGCTTCCAAGTGCTTTTACTTACTCCGGGCAAACGCCTGACGCCCCCAGAGCCCCTGCTGGGCAGGGAGGCCTCGGATCTGGCTCAGGACCTGGCCGGAATGATCAAGGCCTCGGACCAGGTCCGGCATGTGGCCCAGGGCGACTTGATCTCCCTAAAGGGAGAGGCGGGCGATTTTTCCGCCCACATCAGGGACCGGGAGGGAAGGTACCTGAAGACGCAAGTGGGGGCGGTGGTGATGGCCCAGGGGCCGCCCCTGGCCCCTAACCAGGGTTCCTGGGCCCAGGCCGCCTCTGGCCGTTTGATTACCTTGAGCGAACTGCATCAATTGATCGCCTCTCCAGAGCATTTCAAAAAGAAATTTCCCTGGGGCCGGGTCTTGCGCGTGGGCCTGCTCCTGGGCCTGAAAAAAGAGGCCAACCCCCTGAACCTGAGGGCGGCCTGTGCCGCGGGCCAGGCCTTGATAGAGGACCTGGGGGCCCGGGTCTGCCTGGTGTACGGCAATCTCAAGGTGGCCTCCGGCGGCCTGGAAGAGATAACCCAACAGGCGCGCGCTGCCGGCATGTTGTTCTTCAAGGTGTCCGGGACGGGCTTCCGGCTGGAGCCGGGCGACAGCGCCGTATGCTTGGTTGTTTATGATGAGGCCCTGGGCAGGGAGGTGATCCAGGAATGTGATTTGCTGGCAATTGACCAGGCGCCGGCTCCGGATGCCCAGTACCTCAGCTTGGCCGCCAAACTGGGGCTTGCCCCGGGTGATGACGGCTATATGCAGCCTGACCTGGTCAATGCCCTGCCCACCCGCAGCAGCAAGGGAGGGGTGTTTGTCCTGGGCGCGGCCCGGGGATGGGCCGATGTCCAGGAGCTGAGCGACGAGGTGCTTGCCACCCTTGATGGGATCCGCGATCTGTTGCACCAGGGCCGGGTGGAGGTTCCGGCGGAGAGGGTGCTGGTGGACCGCAGGCGCTGCGCCATCTGCCTCACCTGTATACGGGTCTGCCCCGAGGGGGCCATGGGCCGCCGGGACCGCAGGCCTGTGCCCAATCCCTTGGTGTGCACAGCCTGCGGCACCTGCGCCTCAGAGTGCCCCATGGACGCCATCCAGATCATCAATGACGACGACACCCACTACCGGCAAGAGATCAAGGCCGCCCTGATCAAGCCCTCCTTCCAGGAGGTGCCGGAATTGACCCGGGAGCTTTTGGTTTTCGCCTGCGCCAACTCCGCCGGCCAGGCGCTGCACAGCGCCCGTCTGGCAGGGGCGGAGCTGCCCCCGGGCCTGCGCATAGTACAGGTCCCTTGTGCGGGCAAGGTGGATCCGGTGTTTGTTCTGGAGGCCCTGGGCCAGGGCTACGACGGGGTGGTTATTCTTTCCTGTTTTGAGGGGGCTTGTTACTCGCTCAGAGGCACCGAGTGGGCGGGCTTTCGGGTGAGCCACATAGGCGGCCTCTTGACCGAGGCGGGCCATGATCCCAGGCGGCTGGTGGCAGCCAGCCTGGCCCCCAATATGCAAAGTGAGGTTGTCGAGCGCTTGCATCAGATCGTGAAGGCCTTGGACCAATTGGGGCCCAGCCCCTTGAAGCTGGGCAGCCAGGTGCAATCATTCACCCGGCAGTTCAGCCAAAAATTGGATGAAACCTTCACCATACTGCCTTAGTTTATATCCCCGACCCCTCACCCCTGTGACTCTCGGGCGGCATCTACAAAGCGGTTTGCCGCCACAGGTTTTATTCTTCCATTGTCATAAACGGTTTGTCCGTTTGGGGCCTCATCTGCCGGTAAAGCGGGCTCATTGGGGACGGCCTGGGGATCAGTGAAATTCTGGATTGCCAACTCCAGGGGCGCTGCCGGTTGAGCCCGGCATATCCATGCCGCCAGGCGTAAATAAGGGAAAGTATTTTTTCTGTTCATGACGTATCTCCCCAAAAGCCCTCCTTGCGGGCCTGTGTGTTGAGGTGAATGCATTGGCCGGGGGGGTTGGTTCTCTGCCTCCGGCCAATGCCTGGGCAAAAGGTCAAGGACAATGCTTTAATGGTCTGGTTTAGGATTCCGCCTCCAGGTGCCAGCGGGGGCCGTATTTGCTGAACGTGTCAATCCGGTCCCGGATCTTATCTATAACTTTTTGTTTTTGCTCCGGATCGAGCAGCTCATAGAATTCTAGGAACCGGTCCATGCCTTCGCCCACAACTGCTGACATCTCTTGCAGCTTTTGCTTGACGGCATTGTTGATCGTTTTGAGATCCGGATCATCTTTGTAAAGTTGGTCCTTGACCTGCCCCAGAAATTTTTCCTGGGCCTGCATACGTTTTTGTATCTGCTCCTTGATCTCGGTGCGCAGGGCTTCATATTTCTTTTGCTGTTTCGGGCTGAGAGCCAGTTCCTTCACCCGCTCATCCATGCGGGAAAGAACACAATCCGGCCCCTTTTTAAAACAAGAACCTGGATAATTTTTGGCCATTGCCCAGCCGGTCAGTACCAAGGCCACCAAAACCACGATGGCTCCCAAAACCCAGCATTTCTTTTTATTGATCATTTTCTCTCCTTGTATGCAATGGTGAGGAACAATCTTTGTTTATTTGAGTCTGTTTCGAATATAGCCGGGGAATGTTAAGAAGGTTTTTGACCAGAGGGGAAATATGTAAAATATGTGTAAAAATATCCGGCTAACTTGCTTGATGGGCTATTTTTTTTACGGAGACTTGATTTGACTGCGGCAAAAAAAATTTTAGTAGTGGATGACGATGCCAAGCTGCAACAGCTTTTGAAGAAGTATTTGCAGGGCT
>JASFOZ010000019.1:0-20262 GCA_050116255.1 Desulfarculaceae bacterium | reverse complement strand
GCTATGACTGCCCAGGACCTTGTATCACCGGAGGGGACGCACACACCCCCTCCGGAATAAATGGCAAGGTACTGATCTGGATCTGCCTCTGATCAATCAGGCCTGGGCCGGACCGGTTTTTTTGAATACCGAGGTGGCGGCGGCGACCATGGCGGATAGGTCTGACAGGTTGCCGGGTATAATCATGGTGTTGTTCTCGCTGGCCAGCTTGCCGAACTCGGCCAGGTATTTCTCGGCAATGCGCAGATTGGCGGCATCGAACCCGCCGGGTCCATTGATGGACTCAGCCACCTGCCGCAGTCCTTCGGCGGTGGCAGTGGCGACCAGCTCGATCTCCTTGGCCCGGCCCGCCGCCTCGTTAATGCGCTTGGTCTTTTCACCTTCGGACACGCTGATTGCCTCCTGCTTTAAGCCTTCGGCGCGGTTGATTTTGGCCTGGCGTTCACCCTCGGAACGGGCGATTTCGGCCCGCTTCTCCCGCTCGGCCTTCATCTGGGCCTCCATGGAACTCATGACGCTGGACGGCGGGGTGATGTCCTTGATCTCATAGCGCAGCACCTTCACGCCCCAGTTTTGGGCGGCCTCATCAACTGCCTCAACCACCTGCTGGTTGATGGTCTCCCGCTCTTCAAAGGTCTTGTCCAGGTCGATCTTGCCGATGGCCGAGCGCAGGGAGGTCTGGGCAAGCTGGCTGGCGCCGATCTTGTAGTTGTCAATGCCGTAGGCGGACATCTTGGCATCTTGCACCTGAAGATAGATGACCCCGTCGATCTCCACCGACACGTTGTCGCGGGTGATGCAGACCTGGGAGGGGATGTCCATCACCTCCTCTTTAAGCGAGCGCTTGTAGGCGATGCGGTCCAGAAAAGGGATCAGGATGTGGAACCCTGCGGCCAAGGTCCGGTTGTACTTGCCCAGCCTCTCCACCACGGACTCTGTTTTTTGCGGCACCACCACCGCGGTCTTGATCAGGATGATAATGGTCAAGACCGCGAGTACCGCGATAATGATCACGCCGCTGCTTAAAAAAGACCCCATGAATCTACTCCTCACCCTTGGTCAGTGTTTTCACTGTGAACGTTTGCTTTTCGTGCTCAAGGTGACCGGTAATCTCCACTGTCTCTCCCTCTGCGATCTCTTGGTCTGCCGCAGCCTTCCAGAAGCTGCCCCGGTATTTGATCTCACCGGATATGTGGGGCTTGATGGGCTTGGTCACCGTGGCGGTCTTGCCCAGGTCAGTCTGGTCTACTTCTTGGGAGCTATCGTCTGCGGTAAGGCCTTTAAAGGCCTGGCGCATGTAACGGCGCAGGACAAATAGCAAGATCAATGACGCGACCACGAAGAATGCCAGTTGATAGGCAAGGCTGATAGGCTTAAAAAACACCAAGGCAGCCGTGGTCCAGGCGCCCAAGGCGAAAAAGATTAATATAAGCCCCGGAACCGCCATCTCCGCCAGGGCAAATGCCAGGCCCACAAAGAACCAAATCATATACGCTGATAAAAAAACCTCAAACATTGCCTAACCATCCTGATGAAAGATGGAAGATCCTTTGATTGCCAATAAGGAGCTGTTTTACTGGAATATGAAATTTTGGCTGCCCCCCTGTCCGCACCTGCCTGGAAAAGGTTATGAATGGCAGCGTGATGACTCGCCATCCGTCGGCCAGTGAAAAGCCTCCCCATACTGCCAAAATTCCCTAGTCTGTACAACCCAAATCCCAGCGACCGGTCCCATTTGTGTCCCGTGGCGTTAAGACAAGGCTAATTAAATGTTATTATTAATAAATAATATTAATGCCCACACCAGATAAGATCACGGCCAGGCCCGAATTCTACTTAAATTAAAGCATTTACTTTAATTTTCTCCTGAGTCAGTATCCTAGGGCCTCGCCCACCAGCACCACATGAATGCGGTCTTTGATCATGTGGCCCTCGATGATGCTCCACAGGTTGCAGATGCGTTGGGGCGAACGGCAATCAGCACAGATGCCGGTTTTGGTGCAGGGGTTGTCCAGGTCCAGCCGGATGGAGTTGGGCGGCGCGGCCAGGTTCTTGACCCGGCTGATGGCCGCATCCACATCAGCAACCACCTTGTTCATGCCCACCACCATTATGACCTTCTCAGGCCCGAAACACATGGCCGACACCCGGTTGCCCATGCCGTCCAGGTTGACCAGCTTGCCGTCCAGGGTGATGGCATTGCTGCTGCTGATCATGATATCCGCGGTCAGTCCCCGGCGGCGCAGGGACAACCCCTCTTCAGGCGTAAGGCCCGGCTGGTAGGGGTTGATGACCTCCACATCCGTCCGGCTTTCCAGGGCATCCCAGATGCCCATATCCACTGTGGTCATGGAGCCGCAACGATAGACCACCGCCCCGTCCGGCACCATGGCCAGGACCTTTTCCTTGGCCTCTGCCGCGGTGGCAAAGTAGCTGCCCAGCATGCGCCGCTTTTCCAGCCAAGTGATGATTTGTGTGGCCGCCTTCTCGCCCCATACTTGGTGCGGTGTCGCCATTTGTCGCCTCTCCTGTGATTGAAGTTGAAAAAGGGTGTGGTTACATATTAACAGAATTGGGGATGAGGTTGGAGCAGCCATGTCAGACCCTGCTGTAAAGATCTTACCCGCCCAGCAAAATTGCCTTGGTACCGCTTTCCCGCCTTTTCAGGGCCGGGAGCCTGCAAAATATCCTTCAAACTTAAAAACTATTAGGATAACCTTAGATTAGCCCAATCTTCATTTCAGGCATCCTTGTTGCCCGGCTATGGGCAAGCCCTGCCCCCATCAAGACCCAGACAGGGGGTGATCATGATAACAAAGCAAAGTCTGATCAAGGTCCTCGCAGTTTGCTTGGTATTGGCTGCAGGCCTGGCTGCGTCTGTTCAGCCCGCTTGTTCCCGGGTTGTGCAGCCAAGCCAGTCAACTCCCCAGCCTGACCCCAAGTTTTCGGTCACAGTCTATGACCCGGCCCGGGTCTCTGCTGGCACCACATTAGTGCGGGACAATACGGATGAGGCTAATCCCAGGGTGGTGGAACTCAATATGCTGGGCGAGGTGGTTTGGGAGTACCGTATCCCCCAGGAGCTAAGGGGATATACCAATCCCGGCTTTGACGCCGAGGCCCTTGATAATGGCAACATGCTCCTGGGCTTTCCCCGCTACGGCATAATGGAGATAGACCGCAGCGGCAATATGATCTGGTCCTATCGCGACACCAAGGTCACTCACGATGCCGACCGTCTGGCCAACGGCAACACCTTGATGGTATTCGGGGGCAACGACACCCAGGATGACGCCCAGGTCAAGGAGGTGGACCCCCAAGGCAACCTGGTTTGGCAGTGGTTTGCCCGGGACCATTTTGATTATGCGCCCTATGACCGGGTTTGGGAATCTGGCTGGACCCACACCAACGCCGCCACCCGCCTGGCCAACGGCAACACCCTCATAAGCCTGCGCAACTTCAACTTCCTGGTGATGGTGAGCCCTGATGGCCAGGTGGTGCAGACCATTGGGCAGGGGCTGATCTTTTCGCCCCATGACCCGGAGGTGCTGGAAAACGGAAACATCCTGGTGGCGTCCCAGCCCCCTCTGCCTGGCTACCTGGAGTGGCCTGACGATGCGGAGATCATTGAGGCCCGGGAGATAAACCCGGCCACCAACCAGGTGGTCTGGCAATATGGCGGCATAGGCAGCTCTTGGCGGGGACAACTCACCCGCGACGCCAATCGGCTAGCCAATGGCAACACCCTGATCACCGGCCATTCCAAGGTGATCGAGGTCACCCCAGGGGGCGAGGTGGTCTGGCAGCTGGAGCTGAACGCCGATCTTGGTGAAGGTAATGACAAGGCAGCCAGGGGATTTTATAAGGCGCAGAGGATTCCGGCAGGTGCGAATTGATAAAGCGGCCTTGCCCAGCCTCCTAAGAAACCATTAAGCTGGCTTTTATTGGCAAGGCCGGTGATAGGAAGCCGGCCGGGCGGCCGGCTCCCCGCAGTGTCTACTCAAAGAAGGGCTCGCCGGCCAGGGCCCGGCGGGTGATGGTTTGGTCAGCGGTAAGCACCTTGTTGGCCAGCTTTTTACGCTCTTGGACCAGGCGCTGGGCCAGGGCCTCGTCGCTGAGGGCCAGAATCTGGGCGGCCAGGTAGGCGGCGTTTTTGGCCCCGGTGGAGCCGATGGCCACTGTGCCCACGGGAATGCCAGCGGGCATCTGCACTGTCGCCAAGAGGGCGTCCATGCCGTTTAGGGGCGAGGAACCCATGGGCACGCCGATGACCGGCAGGATGGAATGGGCGGCCATGGCCCCGGCCAAATGGGCGGCCCAGCCTGCGCCGGCGATGATGACCTTTATGCCCCGGGCCGCGGCGGTGCTGGCGTACTCCACCGCTGCACCGGGGGTGCGGTGGGCGGAAAGCACCCGCACCTCATTGCGAATCTCCAGCATACGCAGGGTCTCCACCGCTCCGCGCATGCCGTCCCAGTCCGAGGCCGAACCCATGATCACCGCCACCTGGGGCTGGTGCTCCTCCCGGTCCAGGGCCCGGTGGCCGATATCGCGGCGGAAATAGGCCCCCTTCCAGGAAATCTTGGCCACGGCATCATAGGCCCGGGCCAAGGCGTCTTTCATGTCCTCGCCCAGGGCGGAGACCCCCAGCAC
Organism: Desulfarculaceae bacterium; assembly: GCA_050116255.1. Taxonomy (GTDB): domain Bacteria; phylum Desulfobacterota; class Desulfarculia; order Desulfarculales; family Desulfarculaceae; genus JASFOZ01. The sequence continues at coordinate 15,609 of JASFOZ010000019.1, read as the reverse complement.
CCTGCCCCCGGCGGTCACCAAATCTTTGCCTTTCATTTTGGTGCCGGCATGGAAGACGGTGACCCCCCTGATCGTGGCGGCATCGTCCAGGCCTGTTATTTTTTTGCCTGTGTCATAAGAGCCCGGGTAGCCCTCAGAGGCCATTACCACGCACACCGCCGGGCGGGCCCGCCACTTCACCTCCACCTCATGCAAGCGCCCCTCGGCAACGGCCTTTAACACCAGGGCCAAATCGGACTTATGGCGCATCATCAGGGGCTGGCACTCAGGGTCGCCGAAACGCACATTGAACTCAAGCACCTGGGGGTTGCCCTGCCCGTCTATCATGAGCCCGGCGTAGAGCACGCCTTTATAGGGATGTCCTTCCTCGCGCAGGCCGTTTATGACCGGCTCGATCACCTGCTCCATAATCCGCTGGGCCACCTCCGGAGTGACCACCGGCGCCGGGGAGTAGGCGCCCATGCCGCCGGTGTTGGGGCCGGTGTCCCCCTCGCCCACGGCCTTATGGTCCTGGCTGGTGGGCATGGTCTTTATGGTTTCACCGTCAGTGAAGACCATGAAGGTGGCCTCTTCCCCCCGGAGCCACTCCTCGATCACCAGCTTGGCCCCTGCCTCGCCAAAGGCCTGGTCCACCATGATCTGCTGCACTGCGGCCTCGGCCTCTTTGGCGTCCTTGCACAGAATCACGCCCTTGCCCGCGCAGAGCCCGTCCGCCTTCACCACCAGGGGCCGGCCCGCCCGGGCCACATAGGCCAAGGCCTCCTCCGGGTCTACGAACACCCGGCAGGCGGCGGTGGGGACGTTGTATTTGCTCATCAGGTCCTTGGCAAAGGACTTGGACCCTTCCAGTTGGGCGGCGTACTTGCTGGGCCCGGCCACCAAAAGGCCCTTGGCCTCGAACATATCGCTGATGCCCGCCACCAAGGGCGCCTCCGGCCCCACCACGGTCAGGTCAATGGAATTCTTCTGGGCAAACTTGAGCAGGCCCTCCAGGTCATCGGCGCTGATGTCAACCAGCTCCGCGTCCCCGGCCATGCCGGGGTTGCCCGGCGCGCAAAAGACCTTGTCCACCTCCGGGCTCTTGGCCAGTTCCCAAACCAGGGCGTGTTCACGCCCGCCGCCGCCAATTACCAGCACCTTCATTACCAGGCCTCCATCTGAAACCTTAGGGGATACTGTTTCAAGGGTTGTTTCCTAAAATAGAATAAGCCGCAGTATAGCCAGCCCGAAGCCCTCGGGCCTCTTACTGCTTTTCCAGATAATCGGCGATGACGCCGTCATACTTATTGGTCAGCCGAAAGGCCTTGGCCGCCAGCCGCCGCCGGGTCTCAGGGCTTACGCTGCCCTGGTTCCGGCGCATCTCCTCCAAGATCAGGTCATAATCGCCGGGGTCTGTGACCACGGTGACGTCATTGTGGTTCTTGGCCGAGGCCCGGATCAGGCAGGGCCCGCCGATGTCGATGTTCTCCACCGCCTGCTCCAGGGTGCAGCCCGGCTGGGCCACGGTGGCCTCAAAGGCGTAAAGGTTGACGCAGACCAGGTCAATGGTGACCATATGATGCTCGCCCAGCTGGGCCCGGTGATTGGGGTCGTCCCGGCGGGCCAGGATGCCGCCGTGGATGCGGGGATGCAGGGTCTTTACCCGGCCGTCCAGCATCTCCGGGTGGCCGGTGACCTCGGCTACATCGGTCACAGTGAGCCCCGCCTCCCTGAGCTTCTTGGCGGTGCCGCCGGTGGATATTATGGTCACTCCCATCTGGGAAAGGCCCTGGGCGAACTCGGCCAGCCCGCTTTTATCGGTCACGCTAAGAAGCGCGCGCATGATCTTGCGCTCCATCCCCTACCTCCACAAAAAGATTACCGCCCTTTAATCAAGAGCAGCTGCGCTTGAAAACTCTTGTCAGCCCGGTTTGGATAAACCCAGCCCCTCCCTGATCAGGACCCTCCGGGGCCTATCCTCTTCTTAGCAAATGGACAGGCCCAGGGCAAGGGCCCAGGACAGAGAACCTATACCAAAACCAGGCAAAACCCGCCAAAATTGCACGCTTTCATGCCCAAAAAAAGAAAAACCAAGACCATGGCCTGGTTTAAGCTCTTGGGCTTGACCCCCCTCCAGCGCTGGCATAAACTGGATTCAAAGTCCCCCTCCCGGGCATTTGCGGAAATTTTCTTTAATTTAGGCTGGATATGCTTCCCCTGATTGGTTTTTGCGGCGCTTCGGACAGCGGAAAAACAACCCTGGTCTGCGCGGTCATCCAGGAGCTATGCAAAAAGGGCCTTCGGGTGGGGGCCATAAAGCATCACGGCCACGCCGGGCCTGTGCAAACCCCTGCCCCGGTCAAGGACAGCCAACGCCTGGCCCAGGCCGGGGCTGAGCGGGTCATCCTCTCCCACCAGGGCGGAATCCTGCTCAGCGCTGATTCCCAGGACCTGGATTTGCACCCTATGAGCCTGGCCGCCAGGTTTTGCTACGACCTGGACCTGATACTGGTGGAGGGCTATAAGACCGCGGACATAGATAAGATCGAGGTGGTGGCCCCGGACAAGGACCCCATGCTTCCCCCTGGAGGCAGGCTGTTGGCCCTGGCCCGCCGGGGCGGCAGCGGCCAGGAGGCTGGTCTGCCCATACTGGATGCCGACCAGCCCGCGGCGTTGTGTGATTTTATCCTGGACCATATGCACCTGCATCAGCCCGCCCCCAACCAGGTCAGCCTCAAGGTGGATGGTGGTGAGCTTGAGTTGAACCCCTTTGTGGCCAGGATCCTTGACGCCACCTTAAGGGCCTTGGTCAAAAACCTCAAGGGCGGGGCCAACCCCGGCAAGGTCGAGATCGAGCTTGGCTGAACCAGACCGCATTATCACCGGACAAACGCCGCTACCCACACCCGGGGAAGTGCGCCTTTGGTGGGACCGTTTCGGCATGCTGGAGAACATCCGCCAGCACTCAGAAGTGGTGCGCCGGGTGGCCATGAAGCTCACCGCCTGGCTGGCCCAGGCCGGGGTGCACCTTCGCCCAGAGGCGGTGGAGGTGGGGGCCTTGGCCCACGACATCGCCAAGACCTCTTGCCTGGGCACAGACAAGATGCACGCCCAGGAAGGCGAAAAAATCGTAGCTGACTTGGGTTATCCTGAGCTGGCCAAGCTGGTGCTTTACCACGTGACCCTGCCGCCAGGGCACCCCTTGGACGAGATCATGGTGGTCAACTATGCTGACAAGCGGGTTACCCACACCGAGGTGGTGGATTTGGGCGAACGCTATGCCTATATACTGGATAGATACGGCAAGGGAGATCCCGCCCGCATAGCCCGTATTGAAAAAGGGCGCGAAAACCTCTTCCAGGTGGAAAAGCTGATCTTCAGCCGCATCGACCATGGGCACACCCCTGAAGAAATCAAGCGGATTTAAGGCTTAAAAGGCAAAAAAAGTGATTTCTAAGCAAAAAGCCAAGTTGAACGTGGCCGTTATCCTGGGCGGCGACTCCGCGGAAAGGGAAGTCTCCCTGCAAAGCGGCCGGGTGGTGGCCAACTCCTTGAACCCCCAGCTCTACCGGGTCAGGGTCTATGACCCTGCCAGCGGCGTGGAGAAGATAGTAAAGGACGCACCCCAGATTGATGTGGCCTTGATTATGCTGCATGGCCGCAAGGGTGAAGACGGGGCCATGCAGGGACTGCTCACTCTACTAGGCATCCCCTATCAATGCGCCGATGTGTTGGGGTGCGCCCTGGCCATGGACAAACCCTTGTCCAAAAAACTTTTCCAGACCGCCGGCCTGCCCTTGGCCCCGGATGTGGTTTTGCACAAAAAGGATAAGAAGAAAATCATAACCATCTTAAAAGAGCTGGGCGTGCCTGTGGTGGTCAAGCCCGCCCGGGAGGGCTCCAGCATCGGCGTCACCATTGTGCACTACAAGTCCCATCTGGGGCCGGCCCTGAAAAAGGCCTTTGAGCTTGACCACGAGGTGTTGGTGGAAAGATTCATTGCCGGCCGGGAGTTTACCTGCGGGGTGATGGGTAATGACAACCTGGAGGCGCTGCCCTTGATCGAGATCATCCCCAGTAAGGATTTCACCTTTTTCGATTACCAGGCCAAGTATGTCCCCGGGGCCAGCCAGGAGATATGCCCGGCGGACCTTGACCCCAAAAACACCAAAAAAATACAGGACTTGGCCATCAAGGCCCATCAGACCTTGAAACTACAAGGTTATTCCAGGTCTGATTTCATTCTGGGCCCCACGGGCCCGGTGCTTCTGGAAGTGAACACCATCCCGGGAATGACCAAAAACAGCCTTCTGCCCCGGGCAGCCCGGGCCGCAGGTATGGAGTTCCCCACCTTTTTGTCCCGGTTGATCAACTTGGCCCTGGAAAGGTATGACCAGCAATATTAAATACTTACCAGGACCCCAGCGGCAAGGGCAAAAACCGGGCCGCAAATTTTGTTAGGGTTTCTTTCCTGCTCCAGATATATTATAAATAATAGACAAAAGTAGCCTTAGCCTGCCGCGAATGTGATTTCTGATGGATGCTCTTGCTCAAAGGCTGTCCCTGGATGCCAAGGTGGCCCGGCGGCTTGAGGGGGCGGCCCGTTGTCTTGGCGGGCTGGATACCCTGAGCCGGGCCTGGCCCCCGTGGCAAGGCTTTGCCTATTACGTTCTGCCGGCGCTGGCGGCCAAGGCTGAGTTGGAACTGGCCGGGGATGACTTAGACCTGGCCGATCTTCTGGCCTTGGGCCCCGAGCCTGCCCCCAACCGGCCCAACCATACCCTGCGCCGGGCGGTGGGCGTTATCCTGGCCTGGCGCCGCTTGGAGGCCTGGCCCCAGGATTCGCCCCTGACCCCCAGCCTGGTGACTGAGATCTTACCCCTGCTCGATGCACCCCACCTGGCCCGGACTCCAAGCCATTCCACCCCTGAATCCCCGGGACCGGCTCCAGGGGCGCCGGTGTGGAGCCTGGCTCCGCGCTGGGTCCAAGGAGGCCTGCCCCCGCTTTGGGCCGCCGGCCTGGCCTTGGCCACCTGGGAGCGGGAAGGCCCGGATCATCCCAACCGCTCCCTGGCCGGAAGGGCGCTGCTTTGCGGCCTGGCCCCACGCCTGGGCCTTCCGGCCCAGGCCTTCTGCGGACTCGGCGCCTGGTTATCCCAGGCGGCCCAGGAGCATTCTCTGCAATTGGGCACCCTTATTAAACAGGTGCGGCGCACCGGCGCCTGGCGCAGGTTCATGGAGGTGTTCTTAACAGCAGTGGAAAAAGGCGCCGGACGGGTCCGGGACATCTCTCTTCAGGCCCAGGAATTGGAGTTCTCTCACCAGGAGTTGGTGGACACCTGGGTGCGGGCGCCCAGACACCCCCAGCGGCTGTTGGCCCTTCTGGTGAGGCGGCCGGTGCTGGATGTGCCCTCCGTGGCTGAACAGCTGGAAGTCACCCAGCGCACGGCCGGTTTGTTGCTGCAAAAGCTCAAGGATCTCGGCCTGGTAAAGGAGATAACCGGCCAAAGCCGGGGCAGGCGCTTCGCCTACATCCCCTTGCTGGAAATATTGCAGCCCGGCTGGGACCGCCGCGGGCATGAAGATGACCAAGGCCCTGAAAACGGGGATCAATTATAAATCCGAGCCAGGTTCATTTTTCGATACTTTGAACCCGCCTTTGCAGCTTGTCAAAAGAGGCTAAATGATAGCTGGTATGGACAAAAAACTGGAATAAGCCTTCATCAAGACTACGCCCTGGCAATTTTAAAATCCGGCAATCAGAGGCTGCCCTGGGCCAACTGGGACAAAAATGTATATGTTTTCGCTTTTCCAGGCTGGATTATTTATAATGATATTTGGGGGATAAAAATCTTTCTTCGCCTGCCCGCCATCCCCATAATCTTTTTATTTTTTTTGCCGGAGCGGTGAATTATGGCTCAAGAAAGCGAGGTAATCACTCTGATCTTGGGCCTCACCGGCCTTTTGATCCTTTTGCAGCCATCCAGGAGCTTTGCCCCTCCCTTAAACAGATTGTTCAAGGCCGGGTTCTTCACCATGGTTGGCGCCTTCTTCTTTACAGTCGTCGAAGGATTCCTCTTTTACGGCCTTTTCAACTTTTTGGAACATCTCTGTTATGCAGTTTCGGGATGGCTCTTCGCCGGAGCCTGCTGGCGCCTATACCGGGATATGGCCTCAAATAAGCAACCCGGGGAGGGATAAGCAGACATGCACTTGATCGGCTTATTAGACGCCATCTCGACTCTGGGCTTTGTCACCGCCCTTATTTTTTCTCTCAAGTTCGTGCCTCTATGGCGTTCCCTTTCGCCTACACTGCTTCTCGTGGCCTCGTTCGCCACCTTTACCCTAGTGGGTTTGTCCAACACCCTGCAGCACCTTCACATAACCGAATACTTCGATAGGTGGGAAGATTATCTTGAAATCCTTTTTACACCCTTATTTTTGTTTTTCATCTACTCCTTTCGCAGCGAACAGATGCTCAAAGACCGTTTGGCAGCTGAGAAGGCCTTGCGCACCAGCCAAGAAAGACTTCGCTCCCTGGTGGACAGCTCGCAGGACTCCATAGTCCTGGCAGACCCGGAAAGAAAAATACTGGACTGCAACCCAGCCTTTTCGACTCAATACGGATATAGAAAGGATGAGATCATCGGCCGGTCCGTGGCTCCTTTGCACACCACCCCCGAAAGCTTTGAGGAGTACGGGGAGCACGTCTACCCCATAGTCAACCAACAAGGATCGTGGCGGGGCGAATGGGAATTCAAGCGCAAAGACGGCTCCACCGTGATGATGGAGGTTGTCCTCTCCGTGGTCAAGGAAGCGGACGGCTCTGTGGCCGGCTATGTGGGTGTGCAGCGCGACATCACCCAGCGGAAGCAGGTGGAGCAAGACCTAATAAACAGCAAGGCCCGTTACGAGCTTCTCTACAACCAAACCCCGGTGATGATGCACTCCATCAACAACCAAGCCGAGATCGTGAGCGTCAACGATCATTGGCTCAAGACCATGGGATACCAGCGCGATGAGGTCTTGGGCCGCAAATGGATTGATTTTTTGGCTCCGGATTCCAGAAGGCTGGCTGAAGAGAAAGTCCTTCCTCGGTTTTTCCGTGAGGGTTATGTCAAAGACGTGGCCTACCAGATGGTGAAGAAGGACGGCGAAATCATCGACGTCTTGCTCTCAGCCTCCTCTGAAAAAGACCGGCTGGGAGCTTTTCTGAGTTCCCTGTCCGTTATAGAGGATATTACCGAGCGTAAAAAGGCGGAGGAAGCGCTGCGCAGGAGTGAAGGCACCCTGCGCAGCATCTATCAGGCTGCGCCCATCGGCATTGGCATGGTATCGCATCCAGAGGGCGCCCTGAGCTGGACCAATGAGCGGGTGTCGGCCATGACCGGCTACTCCCCCCAGGAGCTAAGGGGCATGCCCACCCACCGGCTCTATCCCAGCCAAGAAGAGCATGAAAAGGCGGAGAAGATCCTAGACGAGCGTGTCCGGGAAAAAGGATTCGGTTCCTTGGAAACCCTTTGGCAGCGCAAGGACGGAAGCGTAATCGACCTCTTGTTAAGCTTAGCGGCCATCGATCCCTCGGACCTTTCCCTGGGAATGGTCTTCACCGCCCTGGACATCAGCCAGCGCAAACAGGCTGAAGAGGCCCGGCGCCTGTCTGAAGAAAAGTTCGAAAAGGCCTTCAAGGCCAGCCCGATTTGGGTTTCAATCACCACCGTAGAAGAAGGCCGCTTTTTAGAGGTCAACGACACCTTTTCCAGCATCACCGGTTACAGCAGAGAGGAGGCCTTGGGGCGAACCTCTTTTGACCTGAGATTCTGGCTGGATCCGGAGCGTGACCGGCAACGGGTGCTGGAAAAATTCAGGCGGCAGGGCTATTTCCGCAACCTTGAGTTGAAGATGCGCTACAAGGATGGCAAGATCCGCGACATGCTCTGGTCAGCCGACGCCATCGTGTATGAAGGACAGCCCTGCCTTATCAATGTGTTGACCGATATCACCGAGATAAAGCAAACCGAGCGGGCCCTGGCTGAAAGCGAAGAGCGCATGCGGGCCATCCTGGAGGCCAGCCCCAACCCGGTGGTTGTGTATGACACTAAGGGCAGGACCACATTTTTAAACCCCGCCTTTACCAAGGTGTTCGGCTGGGAGGCGGCGGAACTTTTGGGAAAACAGGTCCCCTTTATACCCGAATCTGAGCAGGAGTCCACCCAGCTCAGGATCGAAGAGATGATGACTTCGGGCAAGTCCACCACTCTGGAGTCAAAGCGCTTAACCAAGCAGGGCGACTTGCTGGATGTCTTTATCAGCGCCTCTTGCATCCGCAACACCCAGGAGGAGATCATCGGCAGCGTGGTGATTTTGACCGACATCACCCAACGCAAAAACCTGGAGGCCCAACTGCGCCAGGCCCAAAAGATGGAGGCCATCGGAACCCTGGCCGGGGGAATAGCTCATGACTTCAATAACATTCTCAGCGCCGTTGTCGGTTACGCCGAGTTGGCCCTTGAGGACGCCCAGGAAGGGCTCCCCACCCCCGAGGACCTCAAACAAATCATCTCGGCGGCGCAACGGGCCAAGGACCTGACCCGCCAGATTCTCACCTTCAGCCGCAAGGCTGAAACCGAACTAAGGCCGTTGAACCTCAATCAGGAGGTGGAGCACGCCGCCAAGCTGCTGAAAAGGACCATCCCCCGCATGATAGAAATAGACTTGAGCCTGGCCGGAGAGCTCGCCACCATCCGCGCAGACGTCAACCAGATAGAGCAGATTTTGATGAACCTGGGCACAAACGCCAAAGATGCCATGCCCGATGGCGGCCGCCTGAAAATACAAACCGAAAACATCAACATCACCGGACACAAGCGTTGCTCCGCCTGCGGCACCGCCTTCTACGGCGACTTTGTCAGGCTCAGAGTCTCGGACACCGGATGCGGCATGGAACAACAAATCCTGGAGCATATCTTTGAACCGTTTTTCACCACCAAGAAGGTGGGGCAAGGCACCGGCCTGGGGCTTTCCACTGTCTTTGGCATCATGAAGAGCCACCACGGACACATCATCTGCAACAGCACACTGGGCAAAGGGACCACTTTTGACCTTTATCTGCCGGCGAGCACAGGAGAGGGACACCGCCTGGAAGTGGAAAAAGAGGTCAGCGACGAGGTCCCTGGAGGCCGGGAGACCCTGTTGGTGGTTGACGACGAAAAGCCCATCCGGGAACTGGCCGAAAAGATCCTAACCCGCAGAGGCTATCAGGTCCTGCGGGCAAACAGCGGCGAACGCGCCCTAGAGATATACCAGCAGAAAATCCGGGACATTGACCTGGTGGTCTTGGACATCAGCATGCCGGGCATGGGCGGATATAAATGCCTGCAGGCCCTTCTCGCCATCAACCCCCAGGCCAAGGTGATCATTGCCACCGGGTACTCGCGCAACGGGCCATTAAAGCAGATCCTGGCCTCTGGCGCGGCCGGCTATGTGGCCAAGCCTTTCCGCAAGATCGAGCTGCTGCGCAAGGTGCGCGAGGTGCTTGACCATGAGCCAAAAAAGGCCCAGCATCTCTGAAAACAAACAAAAGGCCGAACAGAAAAATTACCCATCATGAGCTGAGAGCATTGCAGGGGGGCGTCCTGCCCCTTTTTTTGCCCGCTGCAATCTTGAGGAGGCCGGGTTTTGGGGGTGCAGGATGGAAACGGCGGATGTAAGCTTGATTTAATAGAATGAAAACCAGGGAGGGGAGTGTCTGATTTTCGTTTAACACTCTTTTCTTCAAATGATTCTTCCCAAGAAAAATGTTTCCAGCAGCTTGCAAAATCTAATAATGAAAGGCCCCAGGCGGGAATATGGCCCTTCATGCAACATTTTTCTTGGGAAGAACCACGGGATCTGATTATCGGTTTGTTTTCGCCCTTGTCAAGGCTGAAACCCTCTGGGCGCATACGCGGCCTTGACAAGGGCGAAAACAAACCGTACCCGCGCAAAATATGACACACCCCAAGGGAGGGCCATGGTGCAGATTAAAGTCACCCCCCGGGCCAAGCGTTTTGTCCAGGAAAATGGCATAACCGACCTTACTTTTGTGCATCACGCGCCCGACGTGGCCTGCTGCCTGGGAGTTACCCACGAGGTGCTCTCAGCCAGCCAGCCTCCTACCAAACCAGAGGATTATCACCATCTTCAGGCAGATGGCATCAACCTCTATGTGGACCGGGCCTTGATCATGGGAGACAGGCTCACCCTCACGGTCAGGGGGATCTTCAAAAAACGCCTGGACCTGGACGGCCTGATCTGCAAGGTGATCTAGGCTGCGCCCTGCATCCGTCCTCAGCAGCCCCCATCCCCGCCCGCTCAACCAGCTCAGATAGCACCGCGCCGTTGTCCCATTTGGGATCCAGCGGAACTCTCGAACTTTACTGTTGGGAAATCAGCTTCTGGGCTAGAGGTGCCTGGCTGTGGGAGAGGTTTGGGAAAACACCCTAGATCCGGGACAGGAGCAGCTCAACCGCCTGGTCCGGGGAGCCGGCCGGCTCCACGCCGGGGATGTCCCAACTTCCCAGGCCCACCACCGGCCTGCCCGTCTTTAGGGCATGGCCGATCTCGCTCAGGGTGCCGGCGCCGCCGCTTATGGCAATGGCGCCCAACCCGGAGAGCACCACCAGCACATTGCGGGCCTGACCCAGGCCGGTGGGGATGACCACCTGGCAAAAGGGGTTGGCCGCGGCTGCATCCGTGCCGGGCAGTATGCCCACGGTCAGGCCGCCCTCTGCCCGGGCGCCCTGGCACACCGCCTCCATCACCCCGCCCAGGCCGCCGCAGACCACGCCCAGCCCTCTTTGGGCCAGAAGCCTGCCCACCTCCCTGGCCTGGGCCAGAACCTCAGACGGGGCGGCACCGGCGCCGATTACGCTGACCAACCTCTGTTTTACAGCCTCTACCATCCGTGGTCGCCCACCAAGTCCACAAAGCGGCAGCCGCCCAGGTCCTCCTGGACCAACTGCTCCCCCCGCTTAGTGACCCGCACCAATGTCTGTAAATGCCTATCCCCCACCGGCACCACCAAGCGGCCCTCGTCAGCCAGTTGATCCACCAGGGGCTGGGGCACGGCCGGGGCACCGGCGGTGACCATGATGGCCTCATAGGGTGCGTGTTCGGACCAGCCCTTGCTGCCGTCGCCGACCTTTAGGTTAACGTTGAAGATCTTCAACTTTTCCAGCACACTCTGGGCCCGCCGGGAAAGATCGGCTATGCGCTCCACCGAAAAGACCCAGTCGCTCAACCGGGCCAACAGCGCCGTCTGATAGCCCGAGCCCGTGCCTATCTCCAGCACCTTTTCTGTGCCCGTGAGCCCCAGGGCGTCGGTCATCAGGGCCACCATATAGGGCTGGCTTATGGTCTGGCCCAGACCGATGGTCAAAGGATGGTCGTTGTAGGCCTGGCCCCAGAAGGCCTCCTCCACAAACAAGTGCCGGGGCACCTCCGTCATGACCTTGAGCAGGCGGGGATCCTTCACCCCCCGGTGGGCGATCTGGTCCTCCACCATGCGCCGGCGTTTGATTACATAATCGTTATAGCCCGGGCTCACCCCTGCCTCCATAAGCAAAGAAAAAACCGCAATGCTCCTCTAACACACATGGCCGCCAGCCGGGTTGTCTGGAGCATGCCAGAATAATAGCCAATGTCTGTCAGGGCCGTCAAATAAGGCATTTCTTAGGCCGGCTAGGCGTGGGCGACTTTAGCTCCGCCTTTTGTCTTTGTCTTTTAGGAGCACATGCTCCAAAAGCAGGGCCAGGGCCAGGCCCACCACAAAGCCGTTGGCCAAAAGGGGGCGCAGGGCCGGAGGCAGGTCCCGCTTGACCTCGGGCGGCATAAAGGCCAGGCAAAGGCCCGCCACCATGGCCGCACCCACCACGATCCCCTGGTTCCAGCTTACGCCGCATTCCTGGTTGGTCAGCATCCCCAAGGCCGCGAACACGGTCCCAGCCATGAGGTACAAGAGCACCGCCCCCACCACCGGAGGCGGCACCAGTTGGAACACCGCCAGTCCCCCGGGCCACAGGGCCAACAGCGCCACCAGGACCGCGGCCGGGAGCAGGGCAAAGCGGCTGGCGCTGTGGGAGGAGATCACCACCGCCGGGCTCACCGAGTAGGTCACCGGGCCGGGCACGCCCATGATCCCGGCCGCAATCCCGCCCAGGCCGCCCATGCCCAGAGCCCGCCCCAAACGGGGCGGCATTTGCGGGGCCTTGATCAACACCCCCAGGGCCTCCACCGTGGCCAGCTCGTTGCTCATCACCGCCAGATAGCACAGGCAAAAGGCCGTGATCACCGCAGGCTCAAAGCTGAGCCGGTGCGGAAAGGGGGAAGGAAAGGCAAAGGCGGCCAGATGGGGCAGGCCTCCCCCAGGGGACAGGCCCAGCCCGGCGGCATGGTATATGACCGCCCCCGCGACCAGGCCGATCAGGAGCATGGCTGACGACAAAAGCCCCTTGAGGCGGTGTTGGGCCCAAAACATGGCGCAGACCAGCAGCACCGCAAAACCAAACGAGGCCGCACCCCCGCCCTTGGTGCCGGGGTGGAACATCAAGTCGCGCATGGTGGGGGCCAGGGTCACGGCGATGAGGACCAGGGTGGTGGCCAGCACCGGCGGGGTGAACAGGCGGCCCAGGCGCGAGGCCAGGCTGGAGAACCCCACCAGGGCCATGAAACCGCCGCCCACGGCCATGGCCCCGTATATGGCCGGCATGCCCGCCTGGGCCGTGCTCAGCACCCCCACCATCAGCACCGCCGAGGGGCCCACCAGCCCGGGCAGGCGGTGACCTGCCAGCACCTGCCCGACCTGGACCAGGGCGCAGAGCAAAAGCAGCCGCTGCAAGAAAGCCACCCGTTCCCCCGCGTTCAGCCCCTGGGCCGCACCCACCACATCGCCCAGGACCAACAGGCCCGGCACCAGCACCACCACCCATTGCAGCCCCAGGACCAGGGCCGCGCCCGCAGGGGGCCACTTGTCCAGGGCATACCTAAAGGGGTGGTCTCTTTGCTTGGTGTCTGTTTTTTCGTTTAACACTTTTGTCTTCAACCGGTTCTTCCCAAAAAATGTTGCCTGGGGGCCATCTTCCCGCTTGGCCGCCCTTTATCATTTGATTTTACAGGCTACTGGAAACATTTTTTTGGGAAGAACCGCGGGATTTTAGTATCGGCAGGTTTTAGCCCTAGTCAAGGCTGAAACCCAATGGGCGCGTACGCGGCCTTGACTAGGGCTAAAACCTGCCATATCCATAAATAATATGACACACCCTTTGCTTATCCGGCATAGAGAAATTATACGGCAGCAACCACGCCTGCGCCCAGTAAGTTTAGCTGGCAAAGGGGCCGGACGGGCTGCAGACGGAGTCTCATTCAGGCTTGGGCTTGGGACCCTGAGGAGGCATCTGGCAGGATTCGTCCACCAATTGCTCCACCGTTTCAATGCAGGGAGCCCCGCGCTCGACTATATCGTCGACAATACGGTCCCACAGCTCGTCGCTGGGGTCAAAATCCTTTTTTAGCGGCTTTTTGACACCTTCGGGCATGTTCAGCCTCCTTGTACATGTGTCAACTACCACAGCCTGGGCAAAGGGCAAGCATTTTTGTTGCTTTCTGGCGTGCCTGATTCCTTAGGGAAGACAAAGAAATTTTCATTACCAAGGCAATCTTACCTGCCCCATAATGTTAAACTGATGAAACCGGCCTTGTCTGCGGCATGGTTCGGAAGGGGCAATCTTAAACACCCGGGCCGCTTAGGGGCTCACGGAGAAAAAGCCATGTGGTTGCTATGGGTAATCTTGGTTCTGGTGCTGGTGGCGGGGTTGTGGCTGATCGTCATCTACAACGGTCTGGTGCGGAAGCGCAACCTGGTGCGCGAGGGCTGGAGCGGTGTGGATGTGCAGCTAAAACGCCGCGCCGATCTGATCCCCAACCTCATCGAGACGGTCAAGGGCTATATGGGCCACGAGCGCGGCGTCCTGGAGCAGGTCACCGACCTGCGCGCCCAGAGCCTGCGCGCCTCGGCGCCGGCGGAGAAGGGCCGGGTGGAGGGGCTGCTCAGCGGCGCCCTGGGCAATCTTTTCGCCGTGGCTGAGAACTATCCTGACCTCAAGGCCAGCCAGAACTTCGTTGAGCTCCAGGGGACCCTGGCCGATGTGGAAGAGCAGATCCAGCTGGCCCGCCGCTATTACAACGGGGCCGTACGCGAGCTGAACATAGCGGTGGAGTCCTTCCCCCAAAACCTGGTGGCGGAAAGATTCGGTTTTAGGCAGGCCGAGTTCTTTGAACTGGAAGAGCCCGGTGACCGGGCGGTGCCTAAGGTCAGTTTTACATAAAAAAGGGAGCAGGCCATGCCTAAGCTGGGGCGTTTGATCACAATTATGGGGCTGGCGGCGCTGCTGCTCATAGCCGGGCACCAGGGGGCGGCGGCGGCGGAGCGCATCCTGGATTTCCACAGCGAGGTGACCGTCCAGCCCGACGCCAGCCTGATCGTCATTGAGACCATCAAGGTGCGCGCCGAGAGCAGGCAGATAAAGCGGGGCATTGTGCGTGAGTTCCCCACCTCCTACCGCAACCGCTTGGGCAGCACCGTGGAGGTGGGCTTTTCTTTGCGCCAGGTCAAGCTAAACGGAAAGACAGAGCCCTATCACATAAAAAGCGCATCCAACGGGGTGCGCATATACATAGGCCAAAAAAACAAGTACCTGCGCCCCGGGATCTACACCTACCAGATCACCTACTGGACCGACCATCAGGTGGGGTTCTTTTCCGACTATGACGAGCTCTATTGGAACGTAACCGGCAACGGCTGGACCTTTCCCATTGACCGGGCCCGGGCCACAGTGAAGCTGCCCCCGGGCGCCAAGGTGTTGCAGCAGGCCGCCTACACGGGCCCGGCCGGGGCCAAGGGCCAGGACTTTGCTTATCAGCTGGACCAGCAGGGCCGGCCCCAGTGGGTCACCACCCGGCCCTTCCGGCCCCGGGAGGGGCTGACCATCGCAGTGGCCTGGCCCAAGGGCCTGGTTACCGAGCCCACCTTCAGCCAGGAGGCGGCCCGGTACTTTTTGAGCCATAACACCTCTGTGGCCGGCCTGGCCGGGCTGGCGGCGCTTTTGCTTTATTACTTGTTTGCCTGGGTCCGGGTGGGGCGGGACCCCCGCTCCGGAACCATCATTCCCCTGTTCGAGCCGCCGGAGGGGCTCTCGCCGGCAGCGGCCCGTTACCTCATGGAGATGGGTTATGACAACCAGGCCTTTACCGCGGCGGTGGTGAACATGGCCGTGAAGGGCTATTTGACCATTGAGCAGGGCGCGGACGGCAAATACACCCTGCACCGCACCACAGAGAGCCCGGATAAGCTCTCGCCGGGGGAAAGCAGACTGGGCCCGGCCCTATTTGGGGGCCGCCGCAGCATAAACCTTAAAAAGAGCAATCATTCCAGGATATCAAAGGCCATACAGGCCTTGAGGAAGACCCTGCAAAAGGAATACGAAAAGGCCAATTTCAAAACCAACCTGATATATATATTGCCCGGCGTAATCATCACCTTTCTGACCTTGGCGGCCATGGTGCTGCTTTCGCGGGAGCCCACCGCCGCCTTTG